>JBCECW010000249.1:0-6303 GCA_039207785.1 Pseudomonas sp.
CACCCCCTCCGAGGCCGCCTCTTTAAATCCAGACCGTAGGGTGGGCGCCGCGCACCAATCGATTGCAGAAACAACAAAGCCGCTCGGGTGAGCGGCTTTGTTGGTAACGCGGGTTAGCTTATTTCAGCCATTCGTTTACACGATCCGGGTGCTCTGCCACCCACTTCTTGGCGGCTTCAGCAGGCTTGGCGCCCTCTTCCACGGCCAGCATCACGCCGCCGATTTCATCCGGGGTCCAGGTGAATTTCTTCAGGAAGGCCACCACGGTTGGCGCCTTGGCTTCCAGGCCTGGGTTGGCAATGCTGTCGACGTGCTCAGCAGCGCCGTATACGCCTTTAGGATCTTCCAGGAAACGCAGTTTGTATTTGGCGAACATCCAGTGCGGAATCCAGCCGGTGACCGCAATCGGCTTTTCCGAACGAATGGCGCGAGCGAGTTCGGCGGTCATGGCGCTGCCGGAGCTAGCCAGCAGTTTGTAGTCCAGGCCGTAGTCCTTGATGGCCTGGTCGGTTTTCAGCATCACGCCGGAACCGGCGTCGATGCCAACGATACGGCCGCCGAAACCGGCTTTCTCGCCTTGCAGATCACCAATGGTCTTGGCTTTGACGTACTCCGGCACGATCAAACCAATCTTGGCGTCGTTGAAGTTAGGGCCCAGGTCGACCACCTGGTCTTTCAATTTTTCGTAGTAGGCACCGTGGGTCACCGGCAGCCAGGCCGACAACATGGCGTCGAGCTGACCTTTGGCCACGCCCTGCCACATGATGCCGGTAGCGACGGGCATCAGTTGCACGTCGTAGCCGAGTTTTTCCTTGATGATTTCTGCTGCGACGTGGGTGGTAGCGACGCTGTCGGACCAGCCATCCACATAGCCGATCTTCAACGTGGGTTTATCTGCCGCACCTGCCAAACCGGTGCTCAGTGCCAGTGCGAGACCCGCACCCAAACCCAATAACCGACGCATCTTGCTCATAGTCTGTTCCCCGAAAATAGTGGCTCGGCGACTGCCGAGTGGCAGGTGGTTTTGTTCGTGTCTGGTCTATCTAGTTGCGTGTGCGCTGCTGGCCCACGCCCTGAGTCAGTCGTGTGCCGACGCCCAGATAATCGACCCAACCGATGATGGCACCTGCTCCAAGAACGACATGAACACTGCCAAGAAACGACACCATCAAGCTGGAAACGACAACCCGGTTATCCATGCCCGGCAACTCGGCATTCTGGCGATTGCCAGGGGCTTGATTTTTTGATTGAACGCGCGTTCAACAACCCGTGTTTAGCCCCTTGGGCGGTCCATTAACATGCGCTAACACTGGCCACCGGCGCCTCTACGCTAAATAACGGGAATGCAGGTAAACTGCGCGGCTTTGCTCCCAGACGCGCCTACCACTATGCCCGCATCCCTACGCTTTCCTGTTTTGCCCTATGCGTTTGCCTTCTTGCTCGCCGTGTTCGCCATTGGCGGCCTCTGGTACGGCCTGGGCAAACCGCTGGTATTGCCCGATGCGGCAACGCCGACGCACAAATTGCAGTGCGCGTCCTATACGCCGTTCGACAAGGACCAATCGCCGTTCGACCAGCCCTTCGCCTTGCGCCCCGAGCGTATGGATGCCGACCTGGCGCTGTTGGCCACGCGTTTCCACTGCATCCGCACCTATTCCATGACCGGCCTGGAAGCCATCCCGGAACTGGCGCGCAAGCACGGCCTGAAGCTGATGCTCGGCGCCTGGGTCAATGGCAACCCGGTGGACACCAAGAAAGAAATCGACGCCCTGATCAAGTCGGCCAACGACAACCCGGACGTGGTCCAGTCGGTGATCGTCGGCAACGAAACCTTGCTGCGTAAAGAAGTCACTGGCGCGCAACTGGCCAAGTTGATTGGCGAAGTGAAGGCGCAGATCAAACAGCCGGTGACCTACGCCGATGTCTGGGAGTTCTGGCTCAAGCACCCGGAAGTGGCGCCAGCGGTGGACTTCCTCACCATTCACCTGCTGCCCTACTGGGAAGATGACCCCACCGGCATCGACGCCGCCCTGGCCCATGTGGCCGAGATTCGCGAAGTGTTCGGCAGCAAGTTCGCCCCCAAAGACATCTTTATCGGCGAAACCGGCTGGCCCAGCGAAGGCCGCCAGCGCGAAACCGCCGTGCCTAGCCGCGTCAACGAAGCCAAGTTTATCCGTGGCTTTGTCGCCATGGCCGAACAGAACGGCTGGAACTACAACCTGATCGAAGCCTTCGACCAACCCTGGAAGCGCGTCAGCGAAGGCGCCATGGGCGGCTACTGGGGCCTGTTCGACGCTGACCGCCAGGACAAAGCCGTACTGGCCGGCCCGGTTTCCAATTTCGCCAACTGGACCTTGTGGCTGAGCGTCAGCGGCGTGATTTTCTTCGCCACCCTGCTACTGGCCGGGCGCCCCAACTCCACCCGTTCGGCACTGGTATTGCCCTTGCTGGCAGCCGTCGGCGCTTGCGCAATTGCCCTGTGGGGCGAGATGGCGCGGGTGAACAGCCGCTATATCGGTGAGTGGGCGTGGGCGGCGTTTTTGGTCGGCCTTAACCTGGTGGTGCTGGCCCATGGCGCGTTGGCGCTGTCGAGCAAGGCTGGCTGGCGTGGCAACCTGTATAGCTGGCTGCAAGCACGCGCCGGCTGGTGGCTGGCCGCCAGCGGCTTCGCCGCTGCCGTACTGATGCTGGGCCTGGTGTTCGATCCGCGCTACCGCTGCTTCCCGAGCATGGTGCTGGTAGTGCCGGCGCTGGTGTACCTGTGCCGCCCGGTAGCCGGCCCACGCCGCGAAGTGGCCCTGCTGACCCTGATCGTCGGCGCTGGCATTCCGGCGCAGCTGTTCCAGGAAACCTTGAGCAACTACCAAGCCCTGGGTTGGGCGGCGGTCAGCGTGCTGATGGTGGCGGCGCTGTGGCGCAGCCTGCGGGTTAAAGCCCAAGCGGTGTAAACCGGTCAGGCAGAAAAAAGGAGCTCAGATGAGCTCCTTTTTTTATGGCCAAACAAACTCAACTGCTGTGCTCCCCTCTCCCGCGTGCGGGAGAGGGGTCGGGGGTGAGGGCTGCGTGCGACGCACAATCAAAACCCTCTCCCTAACCCTCTCGCCTGTCCGGCCGACTTAGCGGGCAGAGGGGACTGAACGGTGTTAAGCCACCTGACGCGGTGCCCGCACCAAACGCAACGCGGCGATCACCACGGCAAACACCGCCAGGCTGGCGCTGTACAACACCAACGCCGGCAAGGCGAACACCAGCGCTGCCACCGCCAGCCACCAGCCAGCACGACCCGGCACCACAAAAGCCAGCAACGCGCCAATAAGTCCAGCCAGGGCAATCACACGGAAGTGAATCAGCAGGCCCAGGCCATTACGCACCTGGCATTCCCAGCGCTGCGCCTGGTCAACGCAAATGCCCACCCACTGGCTGTCTTCCATCAGGGCAAAGCGCAGCCCATAGGCGGCGGCCAGCCACAGGGCCAGAACGATCAGCAGGGCGATCAAGGGCAAACGACGGGACATGGGACTCTCCGGTAAATAAATCGGCGCTCAGGATAAACGCCAGCGCACCGTATGCAAGCGCTACAGCACGTTTGTGCAAGCCATTGCCACGGTTTTCATTGCACCCTGTTGCCGCGCGCACGCCGAGCCTGCAAGCTCCGTTAATTCCGCCATTCGAGGAGCCTGTATGTCCCGTATTCAATTGCGCCCCGCCACCCCCGCCGATGTCGGCCTGATTCTCGGCTTGATCCATGAGTTGGCGGTGTACGAGAAACTCGCCGACCAGGCCGTCGCCACCCCCGAAGACCTGACGAACAATCTGTTTGGCCCGCGCCCGTTTGCCGAAGTATTGATCGGTGAACTGGACGGCGGGCCCCAGGGTTTTGCCCTGTTCTTCCCGAACTTTTCCACCTTCCTGGGTAAGCCTGGCATTTACCTGGAAGACCTCTACGTTCGCGAACACGCCCGCAGTGCCGGCCTTGGCAAAGCCCTGCTGGCGCGCCTGGCGCACTTGGCGGTAGAACGTGGCTGCGGTCGCCTGGAGTGGTCGGTGCTGGACTGGAACGAACCAGCGCTGGGTTTTTATCGTCGCCTGGGCGCCCGCCCGCAAGACGATTGGACCACCTATCGTTTGAGCGGCGCTGCCCTGGGCGAGCTGGCCAAGCAAGCCGAATAAAAATGTCTGTGCTATACCAGCGTGGCCGCTGTCATAACGCCGGATTCACTCTGCACTTCAACTTCTAAAGGGATTTGCGATGCCGCGCCTCTTACGTTTTGCTGCGCTTATGGCGGGTTTATGCCTGAGCCCGTTGCTGTCGGCCGCCGACATTGACGAGGCCGGGTATGGTTATCCACTGACCAACCCGTTCGAGGCCACCATTGCCACCACCCCGCCGGAACTGCGTGCCGTGGTGCCCGACGATAGCGATATCGACCAGGCCGACTACACCCTCAAGCTGCACCCGGAACGGGAACTGCAAGTACCGGACAACTTCTGGCCGGTGACCAACCTGCGTTATCGCCTGGCCAAGCAGAAAGGCCCGGCGCCGCTGATCTTTATCATTGCCGGCACCGGCGCGCACTACTCCAGCACCCTGGCCGAAAACCTCAAGCGTGTGTTCTACGGCGCTGGCTACCATGTGGTGCAGCTGTCTTCGCCCACCAGCTACGACTTTATGACCGCCGCCTCGCGCCACGCCACGCCCGGCGTCAGCACTGAGGATGCCGACGATCTCTACCGCGTGATGCAAGCCGTGCGCGCCCAGCATCCGGAAGTGGAGGTCACCGATTTCTACCTCACCGGCTACAGCCTGGGGGCGTTGAACGCGGCCTTCGTCAGCAAGCTCGATGAAACCCGGCGCAGCTTCAACTTCAAGAAAGTGTTGATGCTCAACCCGCCGGTAAACCTCTATACCTCCATCACCAACCTCGACCGCCTGGTGCAAACCGAGGTCAAGGGCATCACCAACAGCAGCACCTTCTATGACACGGTGCTGAGCAAGCTGACCCGCTACTTCCAGCAGAAGGGCTATATCGACATCAACGATGCGATGCTCTACGACCTGCAGCAGTCCAAGCAGCAGCTGTCCAACGAACAACTGGCCATGCTGATCGGCACCTCGTTCCGTTTCTCCTCGGCCGATATCGCCTTTACCTCCGACCTGATCAACCGCCGTGGCCTGATTACCCCGCCCGACACCCCGATCAGCGAAGGCACCAGCCTAACGCCGTACTTCCGCAAAGCCCTGCAATGCGACTTCGACTGCTATATCCGCGAACAACTGATCCCCATGTGGCGCGCGCGCACCGACGGCGGCAGCCTGATCCAGCTGATCGACCAGGTCAGCCTGTACGCGTTGGAGGACTACCTGAAAACCAGCGAGAAGATCGTGGTAATGCACAACAAGGATGATGTGATCCTCGGCCCCGGCGACCTGGGCTTTTTACGCAGAACCCTGGGGGATCGCCTGATCGTCTACCCGCACGGCGGGCACTGCGGCAACCTCAACTACCGGGTAAATACCGCCGCCATGCTGGAGCAGCTCCATGACTAAATCATCCTTGCTGCTCGCCCTGCTGCTTGCCAGCGCTGGCACCTACGCCGCCGACCCCGTCGCCGCACCTGGCGTGGCGCCCGAGCCGGACGGCTTTACCGAGCCGTTGAAGGCACTCAAATTCAACCCCGGCTTGGACCAGCACGAATTCGAGCGTTCGACCCTCGACGCCCTCAATGTGTACGACCCGTTGGAATCGCTGAACCGGCGTATCTACCACTTCAACTACCGCTTCGATGAATGGGTGTTTCTGCCGGTGGTCGATGGCTACCGCTATGTCACCCCGCAGTTTGTGCGCAGCGGCGTGAGCAACTTTTTCAGCAACCTGGGGGATATCCCCAACCTGCTGAACAGCCTGTTGCAGTTCAAAGGCCAGCGCTCGATGGAAACCACCGGCCGCCTGCTGCTGAACACCACCATCGGTATTGCCGGACTGTGGGACCCGGCCACGATGATGGGCCTGCCCAAGCAATCGGAAGACTTTGGCCAGACCCTAGGTTTTTACGGCGTACCTGCCGGCCCGTACCTGATGCTGCCGATCCTCGGCCCGTCGAACCTGCGCGACACCGGTGGCCTGGCGGTGGACTTTGCCGCCGAGCAGCAGATCAACTTCCTCAACGTGGCCGAAGTCAGCCGAGATCACCCGGAACTGTTCCTGTTGCGCTCCATCGACCGCCGCTACGTCACCACCTTCCGCTACGGCCAGACCAACTCGCCGTTCGAATACGAGAAGGTGCGCTACGTCTATACCGAGG
>JBCECW010000250.1:0-6285 GCA_039207785.1 Pseudomonas sp.
GCGATAGTTGAAGTCCAGGGCCACGGCCACGCCGCATGGGTTGGCGTGTTTGACGATGACGCAGGCCGGTTTGACGAAGCTTTTTACGCATTCCAGTGCGGCGTCGGTATCGGCCACGTTGTTGAACGACAGCTCTTTGCCTTGCAGCTGGGTGGCGGTGGCCACGCTGACTTCGGTGGGGTTGGCTTCCACGTAGAACGCCGCGCTCTGGTGCGGGTTCTCGCCGTAGCGCATTTCCTGGGCCTTGATGAACTGGCTGTTGAAGGTGCGCGGGAACTGGCTGCGCGCTTCCGTGCTGAGGGTTTCAGCGGCCTGGTTAACGGTGCCCATGTAGTTGGCGATCATGCCGTCGTAGGCAGCAGTGTGTTCGAACGCCTTGAGCATCAGGTCGAAGCGCTGAGCGTAGGTCAGGCCGCCGGCTTTCAGGCTTTCCAGCACGCTGGCGTAGTCGCTGGCGTTAACCACGATGGCCACGTCTTTGTGGTTTTTCGCCGCCGAGCGAACCATGGTCGGGCCGCCGATATCGATGTTTTCGATGGCGGTCGGCAGGTCGCAGCCTGGCTTGGAAATGGTGGCTTCGAAGGGGTAGAGGTTGACCGCCACCAGGTCGATCGGCTTGATGCCGTGCTCGGCCATGATTGCATCGTCGGTGCCGCGGCGGCCGAGAATGCCCCCGTGGATTTTCGGGTGCAGGGTTTTCACCCGGCCATCCATCATTTCCGCAAAGCCGGTGTAGTCGGCGACTTCGACGGCAGCTACGCCGTTGTCCTTGAGCAGTTTGTAGGTGCCGCCGGTGGACAAGATCTCCACGCCAAGGGCGGACAGCTCACGGGCAAACTCGAGGATGCCGGTCTTGTCGGAAACGCTGATCAAGGCACGGCGAACGGGCAGGCGGGTGGTTTGGTCGGTCATCTCAATTTCCATCTAAAGCGAAGAAATCCAGCAAAAAAGGGCGGCTGTTTGATCAGTCCGCCCTTTTTCGTATGAATGCATGCTTACAGCAGGTCGTATTGCTTGAGCTTTTTACGCAGGGTTCCGCGGTTCAAGCCGAGCAATTCGGAAGCCTTGGTCTGGTTACCCTTGACGTAGTTCATCACGGTTTCCAGCAGCGGTGCTTCGACTTCGGAAAGCACCAGGTTGTAGACATCACACACATCTTGCCCATCCAGGTGGGCGAAGTAGTTGTGCAGCGCCTTCTCCACATTGCCGCGCAAGGTCTGGCCTTCGTCGCTCGGCGTGTTGAGGTGCTGTTTCAAATTGACGTTATCGGTCACAGGTGCAATTCCACTCACTAAAGTCTCAGTCATCATCGTCATGCGGCCACCTCTTCTCCATCGTTATGACGTTCGGCGAAGAACTGCCGAACGCTGGCGCATTGCACGTCCGTGTTTTCCAGACGATTGAATTGGGCGCGAAACTCCCTGGCGCCCTGCAGGGTGGCGAGGTACCAGCTGACGTGTTTGCGCGCAATTCGCGGGCCCATCACGTCGCCATAGAAACGCTGCAGTTCGGCCAGATGCTCTAGCAGAATGCGTTCCACCTCATACAACGTCGGCGCCGGCAGGTGAGTGCCGGTGCGTAGAAAATGCTCGATCTCGCGAAAGATCCACGGCCGGCCCTGAGCAGCACGGCCAATCAACAACCCATCGACCCCGGTGCTATCGAGCACCTGCCGGGCCTTCTCTGGCGAGGTAATGTCGCCATTGGCAAACACCGGAATGGACACCGCCTGCTTGATCGCGGCGATGGTCTCGTACTCGGCGTCACCGGTGTACAAATCGGCACGGGTGCGCCCGTGAACGGCGAGGGCGGTAATGCCGCAATCTTCGGCAATGCGCGCAACGGTGATGCCGTTTTTATTGTCGCGGTCCCAACCGGTGCGAATTTTCAGGGTGACCGGCACATCTACTGCGGCCACCACCGCCTGCAAAATATCGCGGACCAGCACTTCGTCTTTCAGCAGCGCGGAACCCGCCGCCTTGTTGCAGACCTTTTTGGCCGGGCAACCCATATTGATGTCGATTATCTGCGCGCCCAGATCCACGTTAGCTCGTGCTGCGTCAGCCAGCATCTGCGGATCACCACCGGCTATCTGAACCGAACGCGGTTCCGGATCATCGGCATGAATCAAACGCAAACTGGATTTGCGCGTGTTCCACAAACTCATGTCGCTGGTCACCATCTCCGACACCACCATGCCTGCTCCGAGACGCCGGCACAGCTGGCGAAACGGGCGATCAGTGACACCCGCCATCGGGGCGAGAATCAACTGATTGGGTAATGTGTACGGGCCGATGCGTACCGCCGACATGGGGCTTCCCTGCTGAGAAAGGCGGATCTGAGAGTGCGAAAAAGGGTTGGCATGATACCCGCTCTCGATGACCGGATAAAGGCTGTTTTGGATAAATTATGAACAGTTTTAGCGAGGCAGAAAGTCGCGGGGCGACCGTGCAAATGGCAAAAACGTCGTGTGGAAAATCACTCGGGCGAGTGGAAACTCAGGCTGTAATTCACGGCCTTGTTGCCCGGGTCGAGGATGTCCAGGGAGATATGAATCGGCGTTTGCGGTGGCATTTCGGCCTGGCCTGCCAACTCGCCCGCCAGGTACTCGCTGGGCTTGAAGCGACGACTGGCAAGTAGTTGACCGTTAAGGTCGGCAAAGCGGATTTCCAGCAGCGGGAACGGCTGGGCGAAGGTGGCGCGGTTGTAGATGATGGCATCGACCACCAGGGCGCCGTTGAAGTCCGGGTGGCTACGCACCACCAGGTTGCTGCTCTTGATCAGGCTGATTTCCACCTTGGAGGGCAGGCTGCAGCCAATGTTCGGGCACAGGGTCTCGAACCAGGGGCGGTATTGGTCCTGGCGGGCCAGTTCGTCGAAGTGGTAGGCAACGTACTGGGTCGCCAAGGCGCCGGCACCGATCAGGTTGAGCAAGCCCCAGCCCAGCCAGCGGCCCCAGGGTTTGCGTTGTTCCTGCCAGTCCAGTTGCAGCGGATCATCGGCCAGGTGGTACAGGCTGTCATCGCGCAGCGCCGGCTCGGCACGCTCGGTCTTGCTGAGGTCTTTTACCGCCGAGAAGTTATCGCGCCCACGTTCAGGTTGAGCGTCGTCTTCTGGCTCGTCGTCCATGCTGCGATCGAAACTGCGGTCGGCGCTCAGTTTGAACGCGGGCGCCAGGTCATCGTCGTCTTCGTCGGTGTCTTCGATGGCGCCGTTGCCCAGTGCCGGCTCATAGTCGATTGGTGGCTCGATGGCTTCGGGCGCGGTGCTGAGCGGGCGCGCACGGAACACCGGCGGTGGTGGCGCCAGGCTAGGGGCCGGTGGTTCGATGCCATCACTGGCGGGCGCTTGTGCGGTTTCTTTTTTCAGCAGTGCTTCGGCCCAGCCTTCATCGTGCTTGTCGTCGATGCGGTCGGGGGCGCGAAGGAAGTCGTCTTTGGCTTTGCTGGCCGCCGGTGCCAGCGAGAGGAATTCGTTGGACAGTTGCAGCTCTTGCTGTTCGAGCTTGGCCAGCTCTTCGTCGAGGCTGTCCAGGTCGAGGTCGTCGTGAATCCACAGGGTTTCGCTGGTGGCCTTGCCGGCCGTGGGAATGGCGGCTGCCTTTACCGGCGCAGGTGCAGCCGCTGCGGGAGCTGGGACTGGCGCTGGAGCAGGTGCTGGCGTAGCCACCGGCTTGGCCGCCGTGGGCATAAAGGTTTGCACCGGGTGCTCATCGAGAATCTGCTGCGCGGCATTGAATACATGCAGGCACGCACCGCACCGCACTGCGCCATGCGCGGCACCCAGCTGCGTACTGCTGACGCGAAAGCTGGTGCGGCAATGTGGGCATTGGGTGACGAAGCTGGCGGTCATGCAGTATTCCGGAGGTGCAAATAAAAGGGGTGCAACCAAAAACGCTGGCTAGTTTAACTCAAGGCTCGCGCGGCGCGAGTTTCAGCGGCGGCGACCGCTGATACGCACCCAGCCATCTTTCTCGGCAGTGGGGTCGAGCTCGAAGGCATCGGCATAGGCCGCACGAACTTCTTCGGCCTGCTCGACCAGAATGCCGGACAGCGCCAGGCGCCCCTTAGGCTCAACCAGTGCGGTGATGGTCGCCGCGAGTTGGACCAGGGGACCGGCCAGAATGTTCGCCACCACCACTTCGGCTTGTTGCTGTGGCAGGTGCTCGGGCAGGTACAGCGGGAAGCGCGCGGGGTCGATGCCATTACGGCCGGCGTTATCGCGCGAGGCTTCCAGCGCCTGTGGGTCGATATCGGTGCCGACGGCTTGTTTGGCGCCCAGCAGCAACGCGGCGATGGCCAGGATGCCCGAGCCACAACCGAAATCCAGCACCTCGACGCCATTGAGTTCCTGGCCGTCCAGCCATTCCAGGCACAGCGCGGTGGTGGGGTGGGTGCCGGTGCCAAAGGCCAGGCCCGGGTCGAGCAGCAGGTTGACCGCCTCGGGCTCCGGCGCGGCGTGCCAGCTCGGCACAATCCACAGGCGCTGGCCAAAACGCATGGGCTGGAAGTTATCCATCCAGCTGCGTTCCCAATCCTGGTCTTCGATACGCTCGACTTGATGGTCCGGCAGGGTGCCGCCAGTCAGCAGCGTCAGGTGGGCCAGCAGGTTGGCTTCGTCCACGTCGGCTTCGAACAAGGCGAGCAGGTGGGTACGCGACCACAGTGGGGTGGTGCCCAGGTCCGGTTCATAGATCGGCTGATCTTCGGCGTCCATAAAGGTCACCGATACCGCGCCCACCGACAGCAAGGCGTCTTCGTAGGTTTCTGCCTGTTCCGGGCTGATGGCGAGACGGACTTGTAACCACGGCATAACGAACAACCTCGAAGACTGGGAAAACTGCGCTTTATAAGGGCGGCAAGCTTACTTGAGCAGCCGGCGCCGTGCCAGCCGGGCTTGGCCTGGCGCTTAGGCCACGGTAGCCCAGGTGGCAGGCGCCACCAGCAAGCAAGGCCGGCAACAACAGATTGGCGACGGGCACCAGGGCCAGCAGCAGGATCAATACACCGAAGGCCAGCATGGCGCCGCGCTGGCGGCCGATGGCCTGCAGCTGTTCGCTATTGCTGAGCAGATTGGCAAAGGCCGCCGGGGTGAGGAACCGCACATTCAGATAGGCCAGCAACAACAGCAACAGCACGCCGTTGACCAGGGGAATCAGCAGGCAGAGCAGGGTGCCAGCGGTAACGCCCAGCCAAGGGCCGAGCACATAACGCACGCCTAGCAGCAGGCTGCCATCGGCCTTGGCCCGTTGCTGCAACGCCGGGTAATGGCGCAAGCAGCGCTCGCGCACCGGCCTCATCAATACCCAACGCAAGGCCAGGCGGATGCTGGCGACAATCGCGCCGGCATACAGCACCACCACCATGGCCAATGCCAGTGCCGCGGCATACAGCACCATCATCGCCAACGGCCCGGCCATGCCGCCCATGCTGGTGCCGCTGCCGCCGCCCAGACCCGGCAGAAAGCCCAGCACCGCGCCGCCATAAATGATGAACAACGACAGCGCGCCGCAGACGGTGCCGATCTGTTCGTAGTAATGGATAAAGGCCCAGGTCCACAGGCCGAACATCAGCACGCACAGGCCCGCCGAGCGCAGCAGGATGCCGGGGCGCAGGCTGTCCCTGAAGGCCAGGCCGAAACAGATAAACGCTTCGCCGAAGGCCGCAGCCGTTTGGCGGGGGAGGGTTTTGATACCCATGGTTCATGTCCTTATGAAACAAGAAAGGCCGCATTACGCGGCCTTTCTTCAGGGGGATTCAAATTAATGAATACCTAGCTTTTTCTCAAGGTAGTGAATGTTCACGCCACCTTTGCAAAAGCCTTTATCACGGGTCAGATCACGGTGCAGCGGGATATTGGTCTTGATCCCGTCTACCACGATCTCATCCAGCGCATTACGCATCCGCGCCATGGCCTCGTCACGGGTGGCCCCGTAGGTGATCAGCTTGCCGATCAGCGAGTCATAGTTCGGCGGTACGCTGTAGCCGCTGTACAGGTGCGAGTCCACGCGCACGCCATTGCCGCCAGGGGCATGGAAGTGCTTGACCTTGCCGGGGCTGGGCATAAAGGTCGACGGGTCTTCGGCGTTGATCCGGCATTCCAGGGCGTGCCCACGGATCACCACATCTTCCTGCTTGATCGACAGCTTGTTGCCAGCGGCGATGCTGAGCATCTCCTTGACGATGTCGACGCCAGTGACCATTTCCGATACCGGATGCTCCACCTGCACGCGGGTGTTCATCTCGATGAAGTAGAAGCGGCCGTTCTCGTAGAGGAACTCGAAGG
>JBCECW010000251.1:0-6281 GCA_039207785.1 Pseudomonas sp.
ACCTTCGCCTGCGCTCCAGCGGCTTGCTTGGCATCGGCCAAGGCGCCCTCCAGAGGCTTGATCTTCATCACCATGCCGGGGCCACCGCCGAAAGGACGATCATCCACCGTCTGGTGGCGATCTTCGGTGTAGCTTCGGGGGTTCCAACAGGTCAGCTGCAACAGCCCCTGTTTTACCGCGCGACTGGTAATGCCGTATTCGCTGATGGCAGCAAACATTTCCGGGAACAAACTGATGACTTCAACACGCAGGCTAGCCATATCTCTACTAACCGTTGTTTAGAAATCCGCATCCCAGTCAACCCGCATTTCGCCAGCTGCCAGGTCGACCGAGAGAACGCAGTGCGCCGTGTACGGCAGCAAACGTTCGCGATCATCCAGACTGCCCGCGCAGGGCTTGACCACCATCACATCGTTGGCACCGGTTTCCAGCAGGTGGTCGATAACCCCGAGCAATTGCCCGAGCGGGTCGATCACTTTCAGACCTTCAAGCTGGTACCAGTAGTACTCGCCCTCGGTCAGATCTGGGAGCAGGCTGCGGGGCACACAAATGTCGAAACCCGCGAGAAGGCGTGCTTCTTCACGGTCGTCGAGACCCTTCAGCTTTGCTACGAGGACTTTGTTCTGCGAACGTCCCCGGGCCAACTCAACCTGTCGTACATCACCGTCGCGTTTCAGCGTCCAGCGTTTGTAGTCCAGCAGGTTGTCAATCGGATCGGTAAAGGAATACACCTTCACCTCGCCGCGAACACCATGCACCGAAACAATCTTGCCGATGACGATCAGGTCATCAGCGGGAGCGGGCGTCGCGTTCATACGTCTTAGGCTGCAGCCTTGGACGCGTCCTTGAGCAGCTGAGCAACACGCTCAGAAGGCTGTGCGCCTTGGCTCAGCCAGTAGGCTGCGCGCTCTTGGTCTACGGACAGACGAACTTCTGCACCGGAGGCGATTGGGTTGAAGAAACCAATACGCTCAACGAAGCGACCGTCGCGCGCATTACGGCTGTTGGTCACGGTGAGGTGGTAAAACGGGCGCTTCTTGGAGCCGCCACGGGCAAGACGGATGGTTACCATGTGAACATCGTTCCTGTAGTCGGTGCTGCAAATCTGGAAAAACATGCCAGGCACTAGGCCCGAAAGGCCGCATATTCTAAGGATTATCGGGATTTTTGCAAATCTCTTTTTGCCCAGCCCCGATGGCGGGCACCTGCGAGGCTGAACAAACACCTCGCAGGCCTGTCGCACGAGCCGTGCACTACATCTTCGGCATACCGCCACCGCCTGGGAACATGCTGCCCATACCGCGCATCATTTTCGCCATGCCGCCTTTGGCAGTGACCTTCTTCATCATCTTCTGCATCTGCTTGTGCTGCTTGATCAGCCGCCCGATGTCCTGCACCTGGGTACCGGACCCCAGGGCGATACGGCGCTTGCGCGAACCGCTGATCACGTCAGGGTCGCGGCGCTCCTGCGGGGTCATCGAGTTGATGATGGCTTCCATCTGCTTGAACTGCTTCTCGGCCGCGCCCTGGGCGTTACCCATCTGCGCCAGGTTCATGCCGCCGATATTGGGCAGTTTGTCCATCAGGCCGCCGAGGCCGCCCATGTTCTTCATCTGTTGCAGCTGGTCGCGGAAATCTTCGAGGTCGAAGCCTTTGCCCTTTTTCAGCTTCTTGGCCAGCTTGTCGGCCTTGTCGCGGTCCAGGGTCTGCTCGGCCTGTTCGATCAGGCTGAGCACGTCGCCCATGCCGAGAATGCGCGAGGCGATACGGTCAGGGTGGAAGGGCTCGAGCGCTTCGCTCTTCTCGCCCATACCGATGAATTTGATCGGCTTGCCGGTAATGGCACGCACCGACAACGCGGCACCGCCACGGGCATCACCGTCGACCTTGGTCAGCACCACACCGGTCAGCGGCAGCGCATCGCCAAAGGCCTTGGCGGTGTTGGCAGCATCCTGGCCGGTCATGGCGTCGACCACGAACAGGGTCTCGACCGGGTTGATGGCAGCGTGGACGGCCTTGATCTCGGCCATCATTTCATCGTCGATGTGCAGGCGACCGGCGGTGTCGACGATGACTACATCAATAAACTTGATCTTGGCTTCGCGAATCGCCGCTTCCGCAATCGCCACCGGCTTCTGGGTGATATCGGACGGGAAGAAGGTCACGCCGATATCGTTGGCCAGGGTTTCCAGCTGTTTGATTGCCGCCGGACGGTAGACGTCGGCCGACACCACCATCACGGTTTTCTTTTTGCGTTCTTTGAGAAAGCGCGCCAGCTTGCCGGCGGTAGTGGTTTTACCCGCACCTTGCAGACCGGCCATCAGCACCACGGCAGGCGGGGTGGCATTGAGCGCCAGGTCTTCGTTGGCGGCGCCCATCAACTCTTCGAGCTCGACGCGCACGATCTTCACGAACGCCTGGCCCGGCGTCAGGCTTTTGGACACCTCGGTGCCAACGGCGCGTTCTTTGACTTTATTGACGAAGTCTTTCACCACCGGCAGCGCAACGTCGGCTTCCAGCAAGGCCATGCGCACTTCGCGCAGGGTGTCCTTGATGTTGTCCTCGGTCAGCTTGGCCTTGCCGGTGACATGGCGCAGGGTCTGCGAGAGGCGGTCGGTTAGATTTTCGAACATGCGCGTTCCTTTTCGGCGGTCTGGCGCCGGGGTGAGCTTGCAACAAGGGCGCGAGTATAACCAAGACTCCCCGACCTCGACACAGCTGGTGCGGACAGCGCCGGCAGTCTTTCGTAAAACGCGCGTTTTATGCCACACTCCCGCCCTTTCGGGCTCGCCTTACACGGACTTATGCACCCTCTGCTGCCTAGCCTCGCTGCCGCCTTCCTTTATATGGGCGCCACTGCTTACCAAGGCCTGCGCCTTTCCCAGCGCACGCCACCCTCCAAACGTGTGCTCGCCCCGCTGGTACTGCTGGCGCTGTTTTTCCATGGCGGCACGCTGTTTACCCAATTGCATGCCGAAGCCGGCCTGGCGCTGGACTTCTTCAATGCCGCCAGCCTGATCGCCTATGCCGCTATCTTGCTGACCATCGTCGCCAGTGCGCGCATTCCGGTGCTTAACCTGTTGCTGCTGTTTTTGCCGCTGGGCTGCCTGACGGTGCTGCTCGCGCAATTCGTGCCCGCCGGCACCGTGCCGGTGATCAACGAAAAGCCAGGGATTCTGGCCCATATCCTGCTGTCGATCCTGGCCTACGGCATGCTTACCATCGCCGCGTTCCAGGCCTTGCTGTTGCTGCTGCAAGACCACCAGCTCAAGCACAAGCATCCCTCGGGCCTGATCAAGAACTTCCCACCGCTGCAAACCATGGAAAGCCTGTTGTTCGGCTTTCTCTGGGCGGGCTGGGCGTTGCTGACCCTGTCGCTGGTCTCCGGCTGGCTATTCCTGGACAACCTGTTTGCCCAGCACCTGGTGCATAAAACCTTCCTGGCCTGCGTGGCCTGGCTGATTTTTGCCGTGCTGCTGTGGGGCCGTCACCAACGCGGCTGGCGCGGCCACAAGGCCATTCGCTGGACCCTGGCCGGCTTCTGCCTGCTGATGCTGGCGTATTTCGGCAGCAAGCTGGTACGTGAATTCATCCTGCACATCTAGCCTGGACGGCCGCCGTGTCTGACCTGAATCCGCAGTACCTGCTTGGCCTGCTGGTGTTCCTGATCGTCTGCTCAGCGTTGTTCGCCAGCGCCGAAACCGGCCTGCTCAGCCTTAACCGCTATCGCCTGCGCTACCTGGCCAAACAAGGCCGGCGGGGCGCCAAGCGCGCCAGTACCTTGCTCAATCGCCCGCAATTGCTGCTCGGCGTGTTGCATCTGTGCAACACCTTGGTGATTGTCCTGGCCACCACCGTTGCCGCCCTTTTGGCTACGCGCCTGTGGGGCGACCTGGGCTTGATCGTGTCTACCTTCGGCCTGACCCTGGCCCTGCTGCTGTTTGCCGATATCACCCCCAGAACCCTGGCGGTGCTGCGTCCCGAGGCCTTTGCCTTTCCCTTTAGCGCGCCGCTGCGCTTGCTGGTGGAGCTGCTGGCGCCGCTGGTGTGGCTGCTCAATGCCATCAGCAATACCCTGCTGCGCCTGTGCGGGATCGACCCCACGCGCAAGCGCAAGGACGGCCTGAGCGCCGAGGAACTGCGCAGCGTGGTGCGTGAAGCCACCCACGAACTGCCGCAAAACCGCCAGAGCATGCTGCTGAGCATTCTCGACCTGGAAACGGTGACGGTTAACGACATCATGATTCCGCGCAACGAGGTCGCCGGCATCAACCTCGATGACCCGCTCGACGAGATCATCACCCAGCTGCGCACCACCTCGCATACCCGCCTGCCGGTGTTTCGCAGCGACCTCAACCAGGTCGAGGGCGTGGTGCATATGCGCCAGATCGCTCGCCTGCTGAGCCACGACCAACTGACCATCGACGCCCTGAGTGCTGCGGCCCACGAGCCCTACTTCGTGCCGGAAAGCACGCCGCTGTCGACCCAGTTGCTGAACTTCCAGAAGCAAAAACGCCGAATCGGCATCGTGGTGGACGAGTACGGCGATGTGCAGGGGATTGTTACCCTGGAAGATATCCTGGAAGAGATTGTCGGAGACTTCAGCAATCAGGACGCCTTGCGCAGCCCTGATATTCACCCACAGGAAGACGGCACCCAGGTGATCGACGGCGCCGCCTATATCCGCGAAGTGAACAAGGCGCTGGGCTGGAGCCTGCCTTGCGACGGTCCCAAAACCCTGAATGGGCTGATTACCGAAGCGCTGGAAAATATCCCCGAGAGCGCCGTATGCCTGAAGATCGGGCCCTATCGCCTGGAGATCCTGCAGTCCACCGATAACCGGGTTAAAAGTGTGCGCGTCTGGCGTCCCGCGCCCGTGGTCAACACTGACACCCCAGCCCCCCGCGACGATTAGCGAAAGGTGTAATTGTCAGCACCGCGTCGCCCTTTATATAGTCGCCCCCTTTCCTCGCCCGCCGGCCATCCGCAGACGGGCAATTGCAGCACCGCCGGCCTTACCCAGCGCCTTGCGTGTTCTGCACGATTCAGCGTTTCCTATCCCTGCGCGCTCCCACAACAATCCGCTGCGACCATGGCCCGGCCATGGATCGAGCCCTGCCCAACGAAGGCGAACCATGACCAGCGCTATCGCAACCCCCGCCAGCGACGAGGCCAAGCCGGTGAACTCCACCGCCCGCGTCGCCACCGCCAGCTTTATTGGCACCGCTATCGAGTTCTACGATTTCTACGTGTACGCCACCGCCGCGGCCCTGGTGATCGGTCCGGTATTTTTCCCGGCCACCTCCACCACCGCGCAAACCCTGGCGGCGTTTCTGAGTTTTGGTATCGCCTTTCTGGCCCGCCCCCTGGGCTCGGCGCTGTTCGGCCACTTTGGTGACCGCGTGGGGCGCAAGTCGACACTGGTAGCCTCGCTACTGCTGATGGGCGTGTGTACCACCCTGATCGGCGTGCTGCCGGGCTACAGCAGCATTGGCGCCTGGGCACCGATCCTGCTGTGCCTGCTGCGCTTCGGCCAGGGCCTGGGGCTGGGTGGCGAATGGGGCGGCGCGGCCCTGCTGGCCACGGAAAACGCTCCGGCCGGCAAACGCGGCTGGTTTGGCATGTTCCCGCAACTGGGCCCGTCGATTGGTTTTCTGGCCGCCAACGGCCTGTTCCTGACCTTGGCCATGACCCTGAGCGACGAGCAGTTCCGCGACTGGGGCTGGCGGATTCCATTCCTGCTCAGCGCCGTACTGGTGATGGTGGGCCTGTATGTACGCCTCAAGCTGGAAGAAACACCGGTATTCACCAACGCCGTGGCCCGCCAGGAGCGGGTGAAAGTGCCCCTGCTTGAGCTGTTCAGCCAACATTGGGCACCGATGCTGCTGGGCGCCGGCGCCATGGTGGTGTGCTACGCGCTGTTCTATATCTCCACGGTGTTTTCCCTGAGCTACGGCATCAGCAGCCTGGGTTATACGCGGGAAACCTTTCTCGGCCTGTTGTGCTTTGCCGTGGTCTTTATGGCCTTGGCTACCCCGCTGTCGGCGTGGGCCAGTGATCGCTACGGGCGCAAGCCGGTGCTGATCGCCGGCGGTGTGCTGGCGATTGCCTCTGGCTTTCTGATGGAGCCGCTGCTGACCCACGGTTCAACCTGGGCGGTGGCGCTATTTCTCAGCATCGAGCTGTTTTTGATGGGCGTGACCTTTGCGCCAATGGGTGCATTGTTGCCAGAGCTGTTCCCCACCCGTGTTCGCTACACCGGCGCATCGGCGGCGTACAAC
>JBCECW010000252.1:0-6233 GCA_039207785.1 Pseudomonas sp.
CGGGCCTCTTGGTTATCGCGCAGGATGCGCGCCACGGCCTGGAGCATTTCGTCGTGGTCGAAGGGCTTGGCGATGTAGTCCACCGCGCCCATTTTCATCGAGTCGACCGCCGAACGCAGGCTGGCGTAACTGGTCATGATCAGCACCGGAATGCCCTGGCCCAGCTTGATCAGCTCGGTGCCCGGTGCGCCCGGCAGACGCAGATCGCTGACGATCAGGTCAAAGCTGGGGATGCTGAAACGTTCCTGCGCTTCTTGTACGGAGCCGGCTTCGCTGACTTCGTACTGGTTGCGTTCCAACAAGCGGCGCAGGGCGGAACGGATAATGGTCTCGTCTTCGACGATCAGAATATGTGGCATGAATTCAGCTCTCTCGACGATCTCTGGTCACTACGGACGTCGCTTCGACATGTCGCGGTAACGTTACCCGAATACGGGTGCCGCGTTGTAGCTCCGGGTCTGCCGGGCTGTCGATGGTTATTTGCCCATAATGCTCTTCAACGATGGAATAGACCAGAGCGAGGCCCAGGCCGGTTCCTTCACCGGGGTCTTTGGTAGTAAAGAAGGGTTCGAACAGACGGTCCATGATCGCCTTGGGAATGCCGCTGCCTTCGTCCTCGACGATCAGGTCCACGGTCTGTTCGCTCGCTTCGCTTTTTACCCGGATGGCGCCGCGCGGGGGCGAGGCATCACGGGCGTTGGACAGCAGGTTGATCAGTACCTGGGCCAGCCGCTGCGGGTCACCCACGGCCCAGTGGTCGGGGTCGCACAGGTTGAAAAACTGCACCTCGATACTGCGCCGGTTGAGGGCCAGAAGACCAATGGCATCCTGTGCCACTTCCGCCAAACACACGGGCTCTTCCGACTGCTGATGGGCGCCGGCATGGGCGAAGCTCATCAGCGACTGCACGATGCGCGACACCCGTTTGGTCTGTTCGATGATCTGGCTGCTGATTTCCGCCAGCTCCGGGTCGGTCTCCCGTTCCTCGCGCAGGTTCTGCGCCAGGCAGGCAATGCCGGTGATCGGGTTGCCGATCTCGTGGGCCACGCCCGCCGCCAGACGGCCAATGCTGGCCAGGCGTTCGGAGTGCACCAGCTTGTCTTCGAGCATCTGCGTTTCGGTAAGGTCTTCGACCAGTAACACCAGGCCGGTGTTACCGGGCGCCAAGGGCTCGTCGATCGCGGCTTTGTGCAGGTTGAGCCAGCGCGGCTGGCCATCGAGGGCCAGGCGCTGTTTGTGCAAGTGTTCGTCCGGCAGGTTGATAAAGCCTTCGAGCAGCGCTTTCCACGGTTCGCCGATGGTCGACAGCCGCGAACCCACCACGCGGTGGGCGGCGATGCCGGTCAGGTCTTCCATGGCCCGGTTCCACATGAGGATTTCCTGGTCCTTGGCCAGCGAACACACGCCCATTGGCAGTTCCTGCAGGGTCTGGCGGTGGTAGCGGCGCAAGGCATCCAGCTCGGCGGCGAGGCCCGTCAGGCGCGAGTGGTAGTCTTCCAGGCGGTTTTCGATGAAGTGGATATCTTCGGTGACATAGCTTTCGCTGCCGGATTTGTACGGCAGGAAGGTTTCGACAATATCCTGCGCCACGCTCGGGCCCATCAGGCCGGAGAGGTTGGCTTCGATGCGGTCGCGCAGGCGGCGCAGGGCATACGGGCGGTTTTCATCGAACGGCAGGTGCAGGTCGCGCAGGGCCTGTTCCACTTCCCGTTGCGCGGTCTTGGCGCCCAGCGGCTTGGCCAGCTGGGTGGCGAATTCCTGCGGCGAGGTTGCCAGCAGTTCACGGCGCTGCGGACGGCGCACGTTGTCCACCGCGCAGGCCTCGGCGGCGCTTTCTTCCTCGGGGCTGGATTCGGTAAACAGCGACACCAGGGTAAACACCAGCACGTTGGCCGCCAGCGAGGCGATGGCCGCCAGGTGCCAGCTGGTGTCGTCCAGCACATAGACGAAGTTGAACAGCGGGATATAGATGCCCTGCACGTTACCAATCAGCGGCAGCAGCATGCTCGCGATCCACACCGCGATACCCACCAGCAGCCCGGCGATAAAGCCTTTGCGGTTGGCGGTCGGCCAGTACAGCACCGACAGCACGCCCGGCAAGAACTGCAAGGTAGCCACGAAGGCAACGATGCCGAGGTTGGCCAGGTCCTGTTCGGCGCCGAGCAATAGATAGAAGCCGTAGCCAGCGGCAATGATGGCGATGATCAGGGCGCGGCGCGTCCATTTCAGCCAGCGGTAGATATTGCCCTGCGCCGGTGGCTGGTACAGCGGTAACACCAGGTGGTTCAGGGCCATGCCCGACAGCGCCAGGGTGGTAACGATGATCAGGCCGCTGGAGGCCGACAAGCCGCCGACATAGGCGAGCATGGCCAGGGTGTCGTTATTGACCGCAATGCCGATGCCGAGGGTGAAGTATTCCGGGTTGGTGGTGGCGCCCAGCTTGAGCCCGGCCCAGAGAATCAGCGGCACCGTCAGGCTGAGCAGCAGCAGGAACAGCGGCAGGCCCCAACTGGCGCTGACCATTGCCCGCGGGTTGAGGTTTTCGGTAAAGGTCATGTGATACATGTGCGGCATCACGATGGCCGAGGCAAAGACGATCAGCAGCAGCGTGCGCCACGGGCCTTCCTGCAGCGGCGTATGCAGCGCGGCCAGGGTGGCCTGGTTCTGCAACAGCCACACTTCCAGTTCGTGCGGGCCGCCAAATACGCCATACAGCGCGTACAGGGCGATACCACCGAGGGCGACCATTTTCACAATCGACTCGAAGGCGATGGCAAACACCAGGCCTTCGTTTTTGCCGCGGGTGGCGATATGCCTTGCGCCAAACAGGATGGTGAACAGGATGATCAGCGCGCAGTAACTCAGCGCCACCCGCTCATGCACCGGCTCACGGGTGAGGATGCCAATGGAGTCGGCCACTGCCTGGAACTGCAGGGCCAGCAGCGGTAACACGCCGATCAGCATAAATACGGTGGTCAGCGCGCCGGCCCAGGTGCTGCGAAAGCGGAAGGCAAACAGGTCGGCCAGGGACGACAGTTGATAGGTACGGGTAATCCGCAGGATCGGGTAGAGCAGCACCGGCGCCAGCAGAAAGGCCCCGGACACCCCGAGGTAACTGGCGAGAAAACCAAAGCCATATTGGTAGGCCAGGCCGACGGTGCCATAGAAGGCCCAGGCACTGGCGTAGACGCCAAGAGACAAGGTGTAGGTCAGCGGGTGCGAGACGATCCATCGCGGAATAATGCCGCGCTCGCTGATCCAGGCCACGCCGAACAGTACAAGGAGGTAGGCAGCGCTGATCAGGATCAGCTGACTCAGGCTAAAGCTCGTCAGCATCACGTCCGCTCTGCAAGATAAAGGTCACCACGATAAGGATCAGCCACAGCAGGTAGGGCCGATACCAGGCGCCGGTCGGGTCGATCCACCAGTCCATGATGGCCGGGGAGAAGAGATAGATCCCCACCACCAGAAGTAAGACTAATCGGTAGATGTACATGCCGTTTCTCGTGGTTGGCGAGCGGCGATGGTAACGGAGGATGGGGAGGGCTGGAAGCGTTAGAAAAGCGCCCTCTCCCCCAGCCCCTCTCCCACAAGTGGGCGAGGGGAGACCAGCAGCCCGCGTTCTATTCCCCTCTCCCGTGTGCGGGAGAGGGGCTAGGGGAGAGGGAGCGATTTTGCGTCTAGCGCAGCTGTGATTCTGCCAACGTCAACGTGCGCGGAATGCGCGTAGCGTCCCAATGCCGAATACCCCAGGCCAGCAGCTCGGCCGGCGTGGCGTCATCCAGCTCCGCCGCCACCGGTTGCCCCAGCGCCCGCAATGCCCGCAGCAGCAACTGTGCCGCCTGGTGCGACTCCAGTGGCGGCGAGCGATAGGACTTGCCCAGCTTGTGCCCGTCGGGCTGGATAATCAGCGGCACATGCAGGTAACGCGGTTGCGGCAGCCCGAGCAGTTCCTGCAGGTAGAGCTGGCGCGGCGTGGAGTCGAGCAGGTCGGCGCCACGCACGATATCGGTAACGCCTTGCCAGGCATCGTCCAGCACCACGGCCAGTTGATAGGCAAACAGCCCGTCGCGGCGGCGAATCACAAAGTCGCCCACCTCGCGGCCCAGGTGCTGGCGGTAGTCGCCTTGCACGCGGTCGGTGAAGTGGTACTCCAACTCCGGCACCCGTAGACGAATGGCCGCGCCGTGTTGATCGTGCCCGGCATTGCGGCACAGGCCGGGATAAATCCCTTGGTAGGCTTCCAGCTGTTTGCGCGAGCAGGTGCAGGCGTAGGCCAGGCCTTGCTGGAACAGGCGCTGCACCAGGCTTTCATACGCATCGTCGCGCTCGCTTTGACGCACCAGTTGGCCGTCCCATTCAAAGCCGTAGCTTTCCAGGGTATGCAGGATGGCGGCTTGCGCGCCGGGCACTTCGCGAGGTGGGTCGATATCTTCCATGCGCAGCAGCCAGGTGCCGCCGCAAGCCTTGGCATCGAGGTAGGAGGCCAGGGCCGCCACCAGTGAACCGAAGTGCAGGTAGCCGCTGGGTGTCGGGGCAAAGCGCCCGATATAGGCTGGGTTCGTCATACGCAGGAGATGGGCATGGCAGAAATGAAGCGGGGCGCCTAAGCGCCCCGTTCTCAGATCAGGAACCGATCTGCTTTTCTTTGATTTCCGCCAGGGTTTTGCAGTCGATGCAAAGGGTGGCGGTAGGGCGGGCTTCGAGGCGGCGGATGCCGATTTCGACGCCGCAGGAATCGCACCAGCCGTAATCGTTGTCTTCGATCAGTTGCAGGGTCTGGTCAATTTTCTTGATCAGCTTGCGTTCACGATCACGGGCGCGCAGTTCCAGGCTGAATTCTTCTTCCTGGCTGGCACGGTCGGCCGGGTCTGGGAAGTTGGCTGCTTCGTCCTGCATGTGGTGCACAGTCCGATCAACTTCTTGCATCAGCTCGAGCTTCCACTTGCCAAGGATATTGGTGAAGTGAGCACGCATCGGATCACTCATGTACTCCTCACCCTTGGTTTCTTTGTAGGGTTCGAAGCCACGGTTGAGTGGGTCGTTCTTTGCTTTTGCTTTGGTGGGCATGGATGACCGCCTCTTGAAAACTCTCTAATCCACTGCGCAGGATTACTGTCCATTGCCGTCATTTATGCCGGCCCTGCGGCTGCAAGCGGGCGAACTTACCAGATCGCCTGCGGGGATGCCACTCCCGGTTGTCATCGTGCTGCTGTTTAGTCAACTGGTTGGGTAGAATCGCCGCCTGAACTTATATAAAGGAAGGCCGATGACTTCGCCCTACAGTGCTCGCAGCCGTGCAATCGAGCCATTTCACGTGATGGCGCTGCTGGCCCGAGCCAACCAGTTGCAGGCCGACGGCCACGATGTAATCCACCTGGAAATCGGCGAACCGGACTTCACCACCGCCGCGCCGATCATCGAAGCCGGGCAGGCCGCCTTGGCCAGCGGCCATACCCGTTACACCGCCGCCCGTGGGCTGCCGGCGTTGCGCGAAGCGATTGCCAGTTTCTACGCGCAACGTTACCGCTTGAGCATAGACCCCGAACGTATCCTGATTACACCCGGCGGCTCGGGGGCGTTGTTATTGGCCTCGGCGCTGCTGGTCGATCCCGGCAAACACTGGCTGCTCGCCGACCCCGGCTACCCTTGTAACCGCCACTTCCTACGCTTGGTAGAAGGCGCCGCGCAACTGGTGCCAGTCGGCCCTGAGGTGCGTTACCAGCTCACCCCGGAACTGGTGGACCGCCACTGGGACCGCGACAGCGTTGGCGCGCTGGTGGCCTCGCCGGCCAACCCAACGGGCACGTTGTTGTCACGTGACGAACTGGGCGGTCTGTCCAAAGCGCTCAAGGCCCATGGCGGCCACTTGGTGGTGGACGAGATCTACCACGGCCTGACTTACGGCACCGACGCCGCCAGCGTGCTGGAAGTGGACGACGATGCCTTTGTACTCAACAGTTTTTCCAAATACTTCGGCATGACCGGTTGGCGCCTGGGTTGGTTGGTGGCGCCGGCGCAAGCGGTGGGCGAATTGGAGAAGCTGGCGCAGAACCTCTATATCAGCGCGCCGAGCATGGCCCAGCACGCCGCGCTGGCCTGCTTCGAGCCGGCCACCCTGGCGATTCTCCAAGAACGCCGCGCCGAGTTCGCCCGCCGTCGCGACTTCCTGCTGCCGGCTCTGCGTGAGCTGGGCTTTGGTATCGCCGTGGAGCCCGAGGGCGCCTTCTATC
>JBCECW010000253.1:0-6177 GCA_039207785.1 Pseudomonas sp.
TGAGCCGATCGACCAGGTGAAGGAAACCCGCTCGGCCTGGGTTTACAACGTTGGCCAGCGCCGCGTGCGCCGTGCCCCCGACCTGGCCTACGACAATGTCAACGACGGCACCGAAGGCTTGCGCGTAACCGATGACTTCGACGGCTATAACGGCGCCCCCGACCGCTTTGACTGGAAGCTGATCGGCAAGCAGGAAATGTACGTGCCGTACAACGACTACAAGCTCGGTTCCAAGGACGTTAAGTACAAGGACCTGCTCACCCCCAACACCCCCAATGCCGACCTGATGCGCTATGAGTTGCACCGCGTCTGGGTGGTGGAAGCCACCCTGCGCCCGGACGCCAAACACGTATACGGCAAGCGCGTGATGTACCTCGACGAAGACTCCTGGACCGTGCTGGCCAGCGATGCCTACGACACCCGCGGCACCTTGTGGCGCATTGGCGTGCACCCGCTGATCCAGTACTACGACGCCCAGATGGCCTGGTACCGCGCCAATATCTGGCATGACCTGAGTAACGGCAGCTACTACCTCGCGGGCCTCGCCAACGAAGAGCCGCAGCCGTGGCAGTTCGGCATCAAAGGCCGCTTTGTCGACTTCCAGTCTGACGCCCTGCGCCGTATGGGCCGCTAAGCCCTTGCCTTAACACCCGGCGCAGGCTTGCCTGCGCCAACCCAGGATTACCTTTATGTTGTTACGCCCTTTGCTGGCTGCTGCCGGCCTGCTGCTGTGCGCTCAAACGCACGGCGCACAACCCACGCAATTTGATTACCCGATCAAGGCCGATCATGTCTTTCTGCTCGGGGTGGCCAATACCGGCCAGTACCTGGTGGCCGTTGGTGAACGTGGCGTGGTGCTGCTGGCCGACGAGCACGCCGAACACTGGCAAGCCGTGCGCACACCCAGCACCCGTACCCTGGCCGGCGTGGCCTTTGCCAGCCCGCAGATTGGCGTAGCTGTTGGCCATGGCGGCACCCTGCTGCGCACCGTGGATGCCGGTGCCAGCTGGCAGGCCATCGATTGCGACACCAGCGATGCCTTGCTTGGCGTAGCCGCGTTGGGTGAAGGCCGGATGGCGGCCTGGGGCGCCTTTGGCTTGTACCTGCTGTCACGTGATAACGGCGCCAGTTGGGAACGTATCGGCCTGCAGGACGGCGAATTCGACCGACATATCTCGCAGATCATCCGCCTCGCCGATGGCACCTGGTTGATGGTCGGCGAAAGCGGCACCCTGGCCACCTCCCACGACCAAGGCGAAAACTGGCAAACCCTGCCCAGCCCCTATGCCGGCAGCCTGTTTGGCGCCCTGCAAACGCAAAGCGGCGAGCTATTGGTATTTGGTATGCGCGGCAATCTCTGGGGCTCCGCCGATGGCGGCCTGACCTGGAGCAAGCGCCCCACCGGCACCACCCTGGCGTTTAACGGCGCGGCGCAACTGCCGTCCGGCCGCATCCTGGTATTTGGCAACAGCGGCTTGCTGCTGGCCAGCGACGACCAGGGCCAGAACTTCCACGCCCTGACAGGCAGCCGCGCCAGTCTGGCCAAAGGCCTGCCGCTGGCCGATGGCCGCCTGCTGGCAGTCGGTGACCGCGGTGTCAGCACCCTGGAGCTTGGCCAGGAGTCCACCCCATGAGCATGCAGGAATCTTTTGTGAAAAACGCAGACGCACAGGTGCGCAAGCTGGGCGCCGACGGCCTGGTCGAACGGTTGTCGTACTGGATTTTCCATCAGCGCAAAGCGCTGCTGGCCCTCTTTGTGTTGCTGACCCTGGGCCTGGGTTTTAGCGCCAGCCAGCTCAAGGTGGAGGCCGGTTTCTTCAAGATGATCCCCCTGCACCACCCCTATATGAAAACCTTTCTGCAGTACCAGAAAGACTTTGGCGGCGCCAACAAAGTGCTGGTGGCGGTAAAGAGCCACAAAGGCGAAATCTTCTCCGCCGAGGCCATGGCCGTGCTGCGCAAGGTCTCGGATGAAGTGCTGTTTATCAACGGCGTAGAGCGTAGCTCCGTGACGTCGCTGTTCACCCCCAATGTGCGCTACACCGAGGTGGTGGAAGACGGCTTTACCGGCGGCAACCTGGTCGATTCCAGCTACGCCGGCACGGCCGAGCAGATCGCCCAGGTGCGCGAACTCACGCTGAAATCCGACTGGGTGGGCCGTATCGTTTCCAACGACCTGTCCTCCGCCATGGTGGTCGCCAACCTGCAAGAAACCGACCCCACCACCGGCCAGCGCCTGGACCTGCAACAGGTGGCGCAAAAACTTGAGCAGATCCGCCAGGCCAACCAGAACCCGGATATCAGCATCCATATCATCGGCTTTGCCAAATCCATCGGTGATATCGCCGAAGGCGCCGCCGGCGTGCTGGTGTTTTTTGTCGTCGCCCTGCTGATTACCGCCGCGCTGCTGTACTGGTATTGCGGCTCGCTGATGCTTACCGGCTGGGCGCTGATTTGCGCGGTGGTGCCGGTGGTATGGCTGCTGGGCCTGCTGCCGCTGGTGCACCTGACCCTGGACCCGATGTCGATTCTGGTGCCGTTCCTGATCTTCTCCATTGGCGTGTCCCATGCCGTGCAGATGACCAACGCCTGGAAGCTGGAAACCCTTAACGGCGCCGACGGCGTAACGGCCTCGCGCAACTGCTTTCAAAAGCTGTTTATCCCGGGCGCCGTGGCGCTGCTGGCCAATGCCCTGGGCTTTGTGGTGATTGCCCTGGTGGATATCGAGATGGTCCGCGAGCTGGCCATTACCGCCACCCTGGGCGTGTCGGTAATGATCGTCACCAACAAGATGCTGCTGCCGATTCTGCTGTCCTTTATGCGCCTGCCGGCGGCCGATGCCCACAAGCTGCGCGGCAAGGAAACCCTCGGTGCCGGCCTATGGGAAAAACTCGGCGTATTGGCCACCCGTAAAGGCGCCAGCTGGGCGCTGCTGTGTGCCGCCGTGCTGCTGGGCTGGGGGCTGTTCGAAGCGCGCCAGCTGCACGTCGGTGATATCGGCGCCGGGGTGCCGGAGCTGCGGCCTGACTCGCGCTATAACCAGGACGTAGCCGTGATCACCCGCGACTTCGCCATTGGCGTGGACTTGCTACAGGTGATCGTCAAAGCCAGTGGCGAAGAAACCCCGTGCGTAAAACGCGAGGTGCTCGACCCTATCAGCGAGTTCGAGCTGTACCTGCGCCAGGACCCGGGCGTGTCCTCGGTGCGCAGCCTGGCCGGCTTTGTCAGCGGCATTACCCAGGCCTATGCCGAAACTGACCTGAAGTGGCGCGTGCTGCCCGAGTCCACCCCACAGATTGCCCAGGGTGTCGGCTTTGCCACCCGTGTCGGCACCGAATATATGAACAGCGCCTGTAACGCGATTCCGGTGTCGATCTACACCCAGGACCACCAGGCTGACACCATCAGCAACCTGATGGCCAAGATCAAAGCCTTCAAACAGGCCTATGACAACGACCAGGTCAGCTTTGAGCTGGCCTCCGGCAACGTCGGCGTGATGGCCGCCACCAACGAGGTGGTGCATGCCGCCGACCGCGTGGTGAATATCGCCCTGTTTGCCTCGGTGGCGCTGCTGTGCCTGTGCATGTTCCGCTCCCTGCGTATCACCCTGTGCGTGATCATTCCGCTGGCACTGGTCACCGTGCTGTGCAACGCCCTGATGGCCTTGCTGGGCATTGGCGTGAAGGTCAACACCTTGCCCGTGGTGGCCCTCGGTGTGGGCGTTGGCGTGGACTACGGCATCTACCTGTTCGAGCGTATCAAGCACGAAATGCACGACGCTGGCCTGCCGCTACGCGAGGCCTTTGTCGAGGCGCTGAAACAGCGTGGCACGGCGTCGGTATTTACCGCCGTGACCATGACCCTGTCGATTGCCACCTGGGCGTTTTCCTCGCTCAAGTTCCAGGCCGACATGGGCATTCTGCTGGCCTTTATGTTCCTGGTGAACATGCTCGGCGCCATCTTGCTGCTGCCGGCGCTGGCCGCCTGGCTGGTCAAACCCGTGCCACGCCCGGCGTAATTTTTACAACCGTGTCGACGCTTATCGGAATGCATTGCCGAACCCTCTGGCCCGCTTGTTGGGCCAGTTTTTTCTCGCCGTTCTATAGGGGATTTTTAACCGATGAAACACGTGCTCCGTTTTACTGCCCTCGCTGTCGCGGTCTCATTGGCAGGTCTTGTCCAGGCCGCGCCCCCCACCAGTGCTATCCCTATCGCCGGTGTGCCAGCCGGTACCGTGATAACCCCGGCCAGCGCCAAGGTTATCGCCCAGGATGCGTATCTGTGGGCCTGGCCCATCGTCAACGCCTTTAACCGCCGTGCTGCGTTCGCTGCCGCGCCGGTGCCTGGCCTGGTGGGCGGCATTTTGCCGGCCGCGCCCACCGGCTATGTGGCCATGCTCACCGACTATATTTCCCCCGACCAGCGCTGGGTGGCACACCCTAATCAGGATGTGGTGTACGGCTTTGGCTACGGTGCCGTAGACCAGGAACCGGTGGTAATGCAGGTGCCGGATTTCGGCGAGCGGTATTGGGTATATGCGGTATATGACGCCCGCAGCGAAGAGTTCTCCAAACTCGGCAAGCAATACTGCACCGAGCCCGGCAACTACCTGATCGTGGGGCCTAACTGGAAAGGCAAGGTGCCAGCTGGCATCACTGCGGTGATCAAGGCGCCGACCGAACTCGTTGCCATGGGCCCTCGGGTATTTATGGACGACAGCGCCGAAGACCGCGCCGCCGTGCAAGCGGTGCTGAACAAGGTGGTGGTCTACCCCTTGGGCGCCTATGACGGCAAACCGAAAACCACCGACTGGAAAGCCGTACCGCACTTTCCTTCGAAACAGGATGGCGCTTCTGAAACCAGGTGGGTCGACCCGGCAAAATTCTTCGACCAACTGCCCGAAATCCTCGCCAAGGTGCCACCGCTCCCGGGCGAAGAAAGCCGCTATGCAATGTTGAAGGCGCTGCTGGATACCGCTGCCAAAGACCCAAAAGTCAAAGCTGCGCTGGTGGAAGCTGCCAATGAAACCGAAGAGAAGGTAATCAGCGAGCTGTTCAACTTCCGCACCAACGGCTCGGCCTTGCCCAATGGCTGGAACACGCCCACCAACGTGGCGCGCTGGGGTAATGACTACCTGAGCCGTACGGCCACCTCGAAGTCGAATATGTACACCAACCAACCGGAAGAAACCCGCTACTTCTTCCTGGAGGTAGACGACAAAGGCGAGCGCCTGCACGGCAAAAACAACTACACCATGACCTTTGCCAAAGGCCAGACGCCGCCGGTGGATGGTTTCTGGTCGCTGACAATGTACGGGCCCAAGCACTTCTTCCAGCCCAACGACATCAAGCGCTATTCGGTCGGCACCAAAAATCTCAAGCATATGAAGTACAACGCCGACGGCTCGCTGACGATTTACATCCAGCACGAGTCCCCTGGCAAAGACAAAGAAGCCAACTGGCTGCCAGCGCCTGACAGCGAATTCGAGACCACCATCCGTGCCTATTGGCCAAAACCTGCTGTACTCACCGGGGCTTGGTTACCGCCGGCCGCAGTACGTGTCGACTGAACACCCCATGCAACGTCCAGGATGGCCGTTAGGGCCTAATTGCTCTGAGGATTCATAAATGAAAAACCTGCTATTGGCGGCATCGTTGTTGACCTGTGCCGTACCTGCCTTCGCCGAAATCCCCGACAAGCTGGCGCAGGATGCCTATATCTATGCGTTCTCCATCGACGAGGCTTACAAGTTCTTCTACGAAACGGCGGTAAAAACCGATACCCCGCTTAACCGTTTCCAGAACATTCGCCACCTGGCCGATGACACCTACACCGCCCACCCCACCATCAATAACGACACCCTGCACCTGATGGGCTGGCTGGACGTGGCGGCCGAACCGGTGATCGTCAGCGTGCCGGATATGGACAAGGGCCGTTACTGGATCCTACACACCATGGATATGGGCCACTACACCACTTCCATGATTGGCTCGCGCACCCGTGGCACCAAAGGCGGGCAATTTATGTTTGCCGCCCAGGACTGGAAAGGCGAAGTGCCGGCGAGCGTCGATGAAGTAATTCGGGTGGACTCCAACCTGATCAAGCTGATGGGCCGGATCATGGCCACCAGCCCCAAGGATGAAGTCACCGCGCTGACCTATATGGACGCCTGGAACG
>JBCECW010000254.1:0-610 GCA_039207785.1 Pseudomonas sp.
GCCGGCGAATTTCACCTGGCTGCCAAAGAGCAGGGAGAGGGCGGGGGTGTGCAGGCGTTGAGGGAGCTTGCCGATCAGGCTGACGGCACGGCTAAGGCGGTTTTTTGGCATGTGTAGGGCTCCTGGCAAGCGGGGAGCCTAAGTTGGGCTTCGCCTGCGGCTCAACCCAACCTACGGAGGGCGTCAATCCGTAGGAGCCAGCTTGCTGGCGAAGCTTTTCGTTTTCAGGGTTCGCCAGCAAGCTGGCTCCTACAGGCATAAAAAAAGGCGAACCGAAGTTCGCCTTTTTCTCACACCGTAGGCCGAGGCCTACCGAGCCATTCCATCAATTAATGGAATTGGTTCATGGTGTTGTCTTTACCGCTTGCTTTCAGAGCGGCTTCGCCAGCGAAGTACTCTTTGTGGTTGTCGCCGATGTCGGAGCCAGCCATGTTCTGGTGCTTGACGCAGGCGATACCTTGACGCAGTTCCTGACGCTGAACGCCTTTCACGTAAGCCAGCATGCCTTGGTCGGCGAAGTAGCCTTTTGCCAGGTTGTCGGTGGACAGCGCAGCAGTGTGGTAGGTCGGCAGGGTGATCAGGTGGTGGAAGATACCAGCCTGAGCAGAGC
>JBCECW010000254.1:620-6166 GCA_039207785.1 Pseudomonas sp.
GGCCTCCGGCTCGAGCGTCCCGGACTCGTAGCTCAGCGGCCGGCTCCCGGCCGGCTTCACGGGCAGCCTCGGCCTGGAAGGTACTGATCTTCTCGTCGGCGTCGGCAGACAGCTCGGTGCCGTCGTACTTGGCGTCCATCAGCTTGGCGCGGTCGTAGGCGGACACGTCCTTGCCTTCCTTCACCCAGCGGTCATAGGCCTGCTGGCGGAAGTTCAGGGTCCAGTTGAAGGACGGGCTGTTGTTGTAAACCAGCTTGGCGTTCGGGATTACCTTGCGGATCTCGTTAACCATGGCAGCGATCTGGCCAACGTGTGGCTTCTCGGTTTCGATCCACAGCAGGTCGGCGCCGTTCTGCAGCGAAGTGATGCAGTCCAGTACGCAGCGAGCTTCACCGGTGCCAGCGCGGAACTGGAACAGGTTGGAAGGCAGGCGCTTAGGACGCAGCAGTTTGCCGCCACGGTTCAGAACCACGTCACCGTTGCTCAGCTCGGAAGCCGACACTTCTTCGCAGTCCAGGAAGGAGTTGTACTGGTCGCCCAGGTCGCCTGCTTCTTTGGTTACAGCGATTTGCTTGGTCAGGCCGGCACCCAGGGAGTCGGTACGGGCAACGATCACGCCGTCGTCCACGCCCAGTTCCAGGAATGCGTAGCGAACTGCGTTGATCTTGGCGAGGAAGTCTTCGTGCGGAACGGTCACTTTACCGTCTTGGTGGCCGCACTGCTTCTCGTCCGAAACCTGGTTTTCGATCTGGATGCAGCAAGCACCCGCTTCGATCATTTTCTTGGCCAGCAGGTAGGTGGCTTCCGGGTTACCGAAACCAGCGTCGATGTCGGCAATGATCGGTACTACGTGAGTTTCGTAGCCGTCGATCTGAGCCTGGATTTCGTCTGCTTTTACTTTGTCGCCAGCGGCGCGGGCAGCGTCCAGGGCGGTGAACAGCAGGTCCAGCTCACGGGCGTCAGCCTGGCGCAGGAAGGTGTACAGCTCTTCGATCAGACCGGAAACGGCGGTCTTTTCGTGCATGGATTGGTCTGGCAGCGGGCCGAAGTCCGAACGCAGAGCAGCAACCATCCAGCCGGACAGGTAGAGGTAGCGCTTGTCGGTAGTCTTCAGGTGCTTCTTGATCGAGATCAGCTTCTGCTGACCGATGAAGCCGTGCCAGCAGCCCAGGGACTGGGTGTAGACGGAGGAGTTAGCGTCGTACTCGGCCATGTCTTTGCGCATGATAGCGGCGGTGTACTTGGCGATATCCAGACCGGTTTTGAAGCGGTTCTGAGCGCGCATACGAGCGACGGACTCTGGGTTGATCGCACTCCAGCTGTTGCCGGCGGTTTCTTTCAAAGCGGCTACGGCTTTGATGTCATTTTGATAAGCAGACATGGTCAATCCTTCAAAGTTGATGATTGGTTGAGCACGACACTTCCCTTTTCAAAACCGGACAAGCAAAGCGGTCTTGCAGCGGGCGGTGTACTGCAGAGCAACGGGATATCGACTGAGACGGGATTGAAGCTGAGAGGAGGGGCAGAGGGGGTGAACAGGTTGATGGCGCTCGCTGCTTGGGCACTTGCTGGTTCGTGGAAACCTATGGGTGTCGCTGGCCAATCGTGCTGTTACGTTAAACGCTTCCCCGTCCCTCAGGACAACTTCGTTCCAGTCGCAATCTCGTCGAACTGCCTTTTGAGCGGTAAAACACGAATCGAATCTACGGTAAGCAGGTTGCGATCCGGAGAACCCTTGTTCAGGGCCTCTGATTAGCGGGAGCGGGGCCATCATGCCTCTGCAAAAGCACTTCGTCAAACGTTTTGTAGTGCTTTTTTCTCACTACTACATTTTGTTCGACGTGCGACCGGATGGTCATTAATCTGCGTGCCAGTCAGTCCAGCGCGTCGACCTTCAGGCGCAGGGTCATGTCGTCGCGGCCCTGGGTGGAGCGGCGCTGGATAAAGCCGCTTTGGTCTGACTGCGAGTTCTCATTCACGCCGCCGATGGTGATCCATTCGCCCAGCCGGCCGGTGACCTTGGTGTCGGTGTTCTGCAGGTCGATGGCGCCTTGCTGGGTCTGGCTGATGCGGTCGTTATTGCTGCTGATGCTGACGTGCACCAGATCGCCCGTAAGGCTGGCTGTGACATAGAAACCGCGCATGACATTGCGGTATTCGGTGTTGTTGTACGGGCGGCCGTAGCTGTCGACACTGGTATTGGTCAGCGGCACGCTCTGGCCCACCTGGATCAGCGCCGGGTAGCCCTCGTTGGTTTGCACCTGCTGGGTGCCGCCGCCACGGCTCTGGGTGGTGCGGTGGATGATGCGCACCTGGTCGCGGCCATTGACCTCGCCGCGGCCGCTCTGGATTTCGACATTGCCGGCCGTGGCGCTGCCGTTCACCGAGTAACCCTGGTCATTCATATTGTTGCTGTTGCTGGTGTCGACGCTGATCAGCAAGCGCCTGGGCTGTTTGTCGAGCTGCTTGAGCAGGTCGCGCACCTCCTGCAACTTGGCCGGCGGCGCATTGACCACCAACTGGTTGCCGTAGTTGCTGGCCCGGCCTTCGTTGCCCAGTACCGATTGCACCACGGGCAGTACGTCGTCGGCGGTGCGGTAGTTAAGCGGCATCACTTCGGTGGCAGCCAGCGCTGGCAGGCTGACACTCAGACACAGGGCGGCAAGCAGGGCGCGAAGGGTCATACCAGAAGGCTCCGTAGGTCCAGGTCGGTGACGCTGACGTCCCAGGCCTGATCGAATTTGTTTTGCAGCACCCGGACCTGGCCGGGATCGTTATACAGCGCATAGCCGACAGTGTTTTCCAGCTTGGGCCGCAGCAGCAGGCCATTGCCGTCGGCCAGTAGATAGGCTGTTTCTTCGTAGCTGTAGCCGGGGTTGAGCTTGCGAATCTGCAGGCCGCTGGACAGGCGCCGGGATAGCTGCAGCAAACGATGCCCGTCCTTGACTGCGCTGGTGGTGTCGTTCAGCAGGATGCGCAAGCGATTCTTCGGATTGGCCAGCAGAAACTGGGTGCAGGCTTCCTGCACGCTGCTGTGGTTATACAGCCAGCGTTCCAGGTCGGGGGTGTAGATGCACAGGCTGCGTTGCGCCTGTTGCAGCAGGGCCAGGGCGTGGGCCTGGGCTTGCTCGGGAAGGGTGAAGTGCTGCAGCTGCCGTTCGCCGTTCAGGAAGAACGGCGCCGGCTCGCGGCGCTCCGGTTGCGCCTGTACAGGCGCCGGGTTGTGCACGGTAAAACTGCCCGGCGAGACGAACTCGATGGCGGGCAGTTCCTGCACAGGGGCGGCACCATCCGTGGTGTCTGCTGACGGAGCGTCTTCGTCGATCATCCTGACCTCACTGGCTGATGCGTTTCATCTCTACGTGGGGGATGCCGGCGTCGAGGAACTCGCCGCTGACAATGGTAAAGCCTAGTCGCTCATAAAACGCCGTGGCGTGAACCTGGGCGCTGAGCATCTGTTCTTTCAAGCCACGGCGCTCGGCCTCGTTGATCACTGCAGTCATCAACATTTCGCCCACTTTCAGGCCGCGCCAATCCTTGAGCACCGACACCCGGCCGATATGGCCATCGGGCAGCAGGCGGGCGGTGCCAATGGCGTAGTCGCCATCTTCGGCGAGAAAGTGCACCGCTTCGACATCTTCGGCGTCCCATTCCAGCTCGGGCGGCACGGCCTGCTCGGCGATAAACACCGTCTCACGAATGCGGCGCAGGTCGGCGTTGTCTTTCTGCCAGCTGGCGACCCGCACGTGCACGTTGCTACTCATCGGCAAACTCCAAACTTCCCTGTTTAACCAGTTCGAGGACGAGATTACGCCCTTCGTCATCGGCCAGCCATTGGCCGAGGTTTTCCATATGCAGCACGTCGGCCGAGCAGATCAGCTTCAGTAGCTCGCGCAGGCTGGCCGACAGCAGGCGGCTCTGGCCGCTGGCGAACAGCACCAGGTCTTCGCCAACTTCGGACCAGGCCAGGCGCGCGCTCAGGTTGCGTACCAGCATGGCGCCGTTTTCGATCTGGTCGAGCAGTTCGTCTTCGCTGACCTCGATACCGGCTACCAGCTCCGGGTACTTGGGCTCGGTCATAAATTGGCCGAACCAGGTCATCAGCAGGCGCTCATCGCCCATATGTTCGTTGAGCAGGGCCTTGAGGCGGTCCAGCGAGTCGCGCTGGATCTGGTGCGGGTCGGTGCTCGGGGTGGCATCGGCGTCGCTGTAGCGTTCTTCCTCGGGCAGGAACTGGCCCAGGAAATCGGTGAAATGGGTCAAGACTTCTGCGGCGCTAGGGGCGCGGAAACCCACGGAATAAGTCATGCAATCATCCTCGGCGGTGCCATAGTGAGCCAAACGTGGCGGCAGGTAGAGCATGTCGCCGGGCTCCAACACCCATTCGTCGGTCTGTTCAAAGTTGGCCAGGATGCGCAGGTCAGCATGCTCGAGCATGGGGCTGTCTGCGTCACACATCTGGCCGATTTTCCAGCGCCGGTGTCCCTGGCCCTGGAGAAGGAAAACGTCGTAATTGTCGAAATGCGGGCCCACGCCGCCGCCTGGGGTGGCGAAGCTGATCATCACATCGTCGATACGCCAGCTGGGCAGAAAGCGGAAGTTTTCCAGCAGCTCGGCCACTTCCGGCACGAACTGATCCACGGCCTGGACCAGCAGGGTCCAGTCACGCTCGGGCAGGTCGGCGAACGCGTCCTCTTCGAAAGGACCACGGCGCAGCTCCCACGGACGTTCGCCGTGCTCAAGCACCAGGCGCGATTCAACTTCTTCTTCCAGGGCCAGGCCGGCCAGTTCATCGGCAGAAATCGGGCTTTCGAAGTCGCTGATGGCCTGGCGTACCAGCAGCGGTTTTTTCTGCCAGTAGTCGCGCAGGAAATCGCGAGCGGTAATGCCACCGAGCATCTGAAGCGGAATATCAGGATTCATAGCTAAGCCTTTGAAATTGTTATAAGCCCATAAATAAAAACGCCCGGCACTGCCGGGCGTGTGCAGGGCGGTAGCGGTCAGATGCGCTTGGCCTGGGCGGCGGCGTTACCCGCGTAGCCGGCAGGGGTCAGGGCGCGCAGCTGGACCTTGGCTTCGGCGGGGATATCCAGGCCGTCGATAAAGGTTTGCAGGGCTTCGCTGCTGATGCCTTTGCCGCGGGTCAGCTCCTTGAGCTTCTCGTAGGCATTCTCTACGCCGTAGCGGCGCATCACGGTTTGCACCGGCTCGGCCAGCACTTCCCAGCAGGCGTCCAGGTCAGCGGCGATGCGCTGCTCGTTGAGCTCCAGCTTGCTGATGCCTTTGAGGGTGGCTTCGTAGGCGATAACGCTGTGGGCGAAACCGACACCGAGGTTGCGCAGCACGGTGGAGTCGGTCAGGTCGCGCTGCCAGCGCGAGATCGGCAGCTTGCTGGCCAGATGTTGCAGCAGGGCGTTGGCGATACCCAGGTTGCCTTCGGAGTTTTCGAAGTCGATCGGGTTGACCTTGTGCGGCATGGTCGAGGAACCGATTTCGCCGGCGATGGTGCGCTGCTTGAAGTAGCCCAGGGAGATATAGCCCCAGAT
>JBCECW010000255.1:0-4234 GCA_039207785.1 Pseudomonas sp.
GCGAGGAAGCGGAGTGTACTTTTGTACATGAGCATTCCGAGCTTGTTTTTAACGCAGTAGCGCCGACGCGCAGCAGATCGTAGGCAGGTTCTTGGAATCAGGCCGACTTGTACTCCTGATCGGCATCTTCGAAGCGCTTCTGGATCGAAGCGGAAGGCGCCTTGTCGATCAGACTGAACACCACGATGCACAGGCTGCCGAGGATAAAGCCCGGAATGATCTCGTACAGGCCCAGGCCGACGAACTCCTTCCACAGCACCACGGTCAGGGCACCGACCAGCATGCCGGCCAGCGCGCCGTTACGGGTCATGCGCTTCCACAGCAGGGAGAAGATCACCACCGGGCCGAAGGCAGCACCGAAGCCAGCCCAGGCGTAGGACACCAGGCCCAGCACCTTGCTGTCCGGATCTGCCGCCAGGGCAATGGAGATCACCGCCACCAGCAGCACCATGGCGCGACCGACCCACACCAGTTCCACCTGCGAGGCGTTTTTACGCAGGAAGGCTTTGTAGAAGTCTTCGGTCAGGGCGCTGGAGCACACCAGCAGCTGGCAGCTCAGGGTGCTCATCACCGCCGCCAGGATGGCCGACAGCAGCACGCCCGCTACCCAGGGGTTGAACAGGATCTTGGCCAGTTCGATAAAGATACGCTCCGGGTTCTCGGTCACCGGGCCTGCCAGTTCCGGGTGGGCGGAGAAGTAGGCGATACCGAAGAAGCCAACGGCCACGGCGCCACCCAGGCACAGGATCATCCAGGTCATGGAGATACGGCGAGCGGCCGGAATCGATTTCACCGAATCAGCGGCCATAAAGCGCGCCAGGATATGCGGCTGGCCAAAATAGCCCAGGCCCCAGCCCATCAGCGAAATCACACCAATAAAGCTCGCGCCTTTAAGCATGTCGAAGTTGGCTGCGCTTTTCAGTTCGATGGCGGCAAAGGTCGGCTCCACGCCGCCGGACGCCAGCATCACCACGATCGGGGTGAGGATCAGGGCGAAGATCATCAGCGAGGCTTGCACGGTGTCGGTCCAGCTCACCGCCAGGAAACCACCGACGAAGGTGTAGGCGATGGTGGCCGCCGCACCGGCCCACAGGGCGGTGGTGTAAGACATGCCGAAGGTGCTTTCGAACAGGCGGGCACCGGCCACTACGCCCGAGGCGCAGTAGATGGTGAAGAACACCAGGATCACCACGGCCGAGAGGATACGCAGCACTTTGCTGGTGTCTTCGAAGCGGTTGGTGAAGTAGTCCGGCAGGGTCAGGGCGTTGCCGTTGTGCTCGGTCTGCACGCGCAGGCGGCCAGCCACGAACAGCCAGTTGAGGTAGGCACCGACGATCAGGCCGATGGCAATCCAGCTTTCCGACAGACCCGACAGGTAGATGGCGCCAGGCAGGCCCATCAGCAGCCAGCCGGACATATCCGAGGCGCCAGCCGACAGTGCGGTAACAAAGCTGCCGAGGCTACGGCCGCCGAGAATGTAATCGGAGAGGTTGTTGGTGCGCCGGTAGGCGAACAGGCCGATCAACACCATGGCGGCGATGTACACCACAAAGGTGATCAGCATGGGAGTGCTGGCAGTCATAAGCAGATCTCTCTTACTTGTTGTTATGCGGCTGCTGGGCGGTAACCCGCAGTCGTCGTTGGTTTGCAAAGGTAAACCGGTGGTGCTTGTGGCACGCACCCTGGAAAGACGCTTGACCTGCTTGTGAGTCTAGGAAAAACCAGGCAGGCACGCGAAAACGCGGAGCACGGAATGTAGTAGCTATGGGTGGCCGCTTCTTGCGAGAAACTCTGGAGTTTTTTGCAAAACCTCTGGCCCGGGGAACTCTTGGCCAGCATTGCCGTACACCCGTCGCGCTAGTGCAGCGGCTCGTAGCCGTGGCGGCCCAGCACGTCGATCTGCTGCTTGCCCAGGCCGCGCAGGTGCTCGACCGCGGCCAGCAGCAATGGTCGGCGCAGGTCGGCCTGGCTGATAAGCAGCACCTGGCCATCGCGCTCGAAGTTGAGCAGATGGGCCTTGTCCGGCGTGTCGTCATAGCTTCTGGCAAACAGCGCCAGGTGGCCGTCGCGAAACTGGAAGACCTGGTACTCGTAGCAGTAGTCCGTGGCGCCATCGGCGTCGGTCTCGCCGGCATCGACATGGTGGCACACGCTGATTTCCATCTGCAGCGGCGCCGGCACGGCGCGCCAGACCGCCAGGCTGTCGACCACATCGCCGGCGGCAAAGGCATGATGGAAGTCATCGGCATAGAAGTTCGGCAGCCAGTCTTGCAGGCGCCGCACCAGGCGTCGGTTGATACGCCAACTGTCGAGGCTGAGGGTGTCGCCGTTGAAGGCGACGAATTCCCATACACAGGAAAAACCCACCACCGCGTCATAGTGAAAATTCACCTGGGCCAGGTCCGCCAGGGGCAGGCGCTGACGCTTGAAGCCGGTCTTTTTCACCAGATCAACGCCATCGCGCACCAGCCGCTGCGGCCAGAGCAGCACCAGCAGGTACACCACGCTGCCGGCACCCACCAGCAGTGCCAGATTGGCGACCGTGGCCCAGCCCGGCACTATTTTTCGATCACCTGGCCACGCATCGGCGCCAGCCGTGCCAGCAGCCGGTTCTGCGCCGGTTGCGGCACGCCTTCGGCCTCCATCGCATCCTGCAAGTCTTCCACCAATGCATTGAAGTCGCTGCGGGTCAGTTGCTGGCCTTTGTGACTCTCTTCCATGCTCTCGCCGGTGTAGGTGCACGGGCCACCCGCCTCCACGCAGAACTGCTCCACCAGCTTGTCGCGCAAACGCTCGATATCAATATTGGTGAAGTGCGCGACGATGCGTGGGTCCTTGGCGATATTCAGCAACATACCTTCGACAATCCGGGTAATGCCCTCGCGCTCGCCAAGGTCACGGTACAGGCTGTCGTCCTTGGGCGGCTGCTGCGCACAGGCGGCAAGCCCCAGCACCACCAGCAGGCTGATTAACAGGCGCATGCTCAGAAACTCCCCTGGATGGACAGGTAGGCGCCGTCCTGGTTATCCAGGGTGGCGATCTCGCCTAGGCGGGCGTAGGCCAGGACGATGGACAGGTGCTTGTTGGGGAAGTAACCGACAAACACATCGGCCCAATCGCTCTCACCGGCAAAGTTGAGATTGTCCGGCTTCTCGCGGTACTCCACCCCCATGGCCCAGCGCGGGTTGAACAGCACGGCCACCGAGCCTTCCTTGAGCACGCTGCGCTCGTCACGGCGATCACCGCCAAAGCCGAGCAGGCCCAGTTCGTTGGCCCGGCTATAACGCAGGCCGCCATTGACCAGCAGGTTGTAGCCAAAGGCGCCGCCGAGAAACAGGCGGCTGGCGGTGATATAGCCTTCGGTGTCTTCGTCGCGCTGGGCGCCCACCAGGCTGGGGATCAGAAAGTCTTTCTGGCGCTTATGCTCGATACCCAGGGACACCTGCGGCAACTGGTCGTAGATCAGGTCGCCAAACAGCCGCACCTTGAGGCCGAAGATATCCTGGCTCAGGGTGTTTTCCGGCAGCTTGAGGTCGCGGGCCAGGGTGCCAAGGTCAAAGCGCTGGCGGGCGTAGGACAGCTCGATACGGTTGCCATAGGACACTGCCCCGCCCAGCACATCCAGGCGGTAGTCGCCGGTTTCCACCCGGGTAACGAAGGCGTTGCCGCCCCACTCGCCCTGTTCACCGTAGCCAGCCAATACCGCCCAGGGCGTGATACCGCCCCCCGCCGCGCCGTCGATGCTGCTGGCGCCTCCGGTGGCCAGCAGGCGGCCGTTGTCGGCCAACGCTGCGCCACTGCCAACGGCCAGGCTCAGCCCCAGGGTCAGTGCACTCCAGGTCTTGTGCATGCCTCTGCTCCTTGCGTTATTCACTAGTGCAACATGGCCAGGTTGGCCCGCAATGGTTGCGCCACCCAGGCTTCGAATGCGCTGGCGGTCAGCGGCCGGCTGATCAGGTAGCCCTGCGCCGTATCGCACTGCCACTGCTCCAAAAGGCGCAGGCTGCGCTCGAACTCCACGCCCTCGGCCACTACTTTCAGGCCCAGGCTATGGCTCATCTCGATGGTGGAACGCACGATCACCGAATCTTCGCTGGCGTCATGCAGCTCGCGGACAAAGGATTGGTCGATCTTCAGCTCCTGCACCGGCATACGCTTGAGCTGGGCCAGCGAGGAATAGCCGGTACCAAAATCGTCCACCGACAGGCTGATACCGCAGGCGCGCAGGCTATGC
>JBCECW010000255.1:4244-6117 GCA_039207785.1 Pseudomonas sp.
CCTTGAGGGCGGTATCGGGGTTGGCCATTACGGCGCTTTCGGTAATTTCGAAAATCAGCTGCTCGGCCGGTACCGCGTACTGGCTGAGCAAGCGACTGACGCGGGTGGCCAGGCCGATATCGTGAAGGTCTTCGGCGGAGATATTCAGCGACATCATCACGCGCAAGCCGCGCTGGTTCCATTCGCGCAATTGCCGCAGCGCTTCTTCGATCACCCAGGCGGTCAGGCTCTGGATACTGCCGGTGCGCTCGGCCAGCGGAATAAATTCACCGGGCGAAACCATGCCGTACTGCGGGTGCTGCCAGCGCAGCAGGGCTTCTGCCTGGCGCACATGGCCTTCATTGATATTCAGCTTGGGCTGGTAGTGCAGTAGCAGTTCGCGGTTCTCGGCGGCACGGCGCAGGTCGCGGATCAGGTTGATCTGCCGCTCGTGGTCGTCCTCGCGGCCGTGTTGGTACAGCTGCAGCCGCCCCGGTGAGTGCGCGGCGTCGCGCATGGCCAGGTTGGCACGGCGCAACAGTTCATCCGGGGTGCTGCCGTCCTGGGGATAGGCGGCAATGCCGACGGCGCAGTCCAGGGCGATATCGTGGGTGCCAACCCGCAGCGGCTTGATCAGCAGGTGTTGCAGTTGGTCGGCGGTGGCCACGGCGCTGTCGCGGTCACTGCCATCGATCAACAGAAGAAACTCGTCGGCAAATAGCCGCGCCAGGCTATCGCCGGGACGCAGGATGGCCTGCAAGCGGCGGCTGATCTGTTGCAGCGCCAGGTCACCGCCACCGGAACCACAGGTTTCATTTACCGAGCGGAAGTTGGCGATACCCAGGTTCAGCAACGCCACCGGGCGTTCGGCGGTAATCGAGCTGCCCAGGCGTTCAATGGCCAGGGTGCGGTTGGGCAGGCCGGTGAGGCTGTCGTGTAGGGCGTTATGTGCCAGTTGCCGCTCGCGCTCGGCCAGGTCGGTCTGCATTTGTGCAAAGGTCTTGGCCAGTACCCCCAGTTCGTCGCCACGCTGCATCTGGATGGCGCCATCGTAGTCGCCCTGCCCGACCCGCTCCGCCACCCGCGCCAGCTCACGCACCGGCCGGGAAATACTGCGCGCCAACAGCAAGGCGCCCACCAGCGAGGCGAGCAAGGCACACAGGGCAATCAGCAGCACGCGCTGGTCCAGCGGCTTGAACGCCACCAGCGCTTCTTCCAGTGAACTGTGTAAAAAGGCCTGCACCTGGTAGTGCGGACCAGTTGCCAGGACAAGCTGCTCGTTCAGGTAGCGTTTGCCAGCAAACTCGAACTCCTTGAGCGTGGTGGTACGTTCGAGCTGCAGGTTGGCGGCCATCATTTCCGATTCCTGCTCCGCGCTCAGGGTGCTGATCAGCTCGCCAGGGCTGTTGTTTTCGATGGCCAGAAAGGACACATCGAGGTTGGTCAGTGAGCGCAGTTCATTGGCCAGCGCCTGGTCCATACGAAAGCCCATCACCACGCGGGCAATCGGGATGGGCGCCAGCACCTGGGCCTCCACCAGCAGATGGGGCTCATGGTTGATCGAGACGATCAGCGCCGCCTGCCCGGAGCGCCGCGCCTCGCTGAGTTCGCTGGCATAGCGAAACGGCGTGCCGGCTTGGAAGGCATCCGGGCCCGGGCGCGGCGCCGGGTCTGCAGCGGTGGCGGTAATGCTGCCATCGAGCCCCAGCAGCAGGACCTCGGTGGCGGCGATGCGTTTGCCGTGGTTGGCCAGCACCGAGCTGATGGTGGCGGTGTCGCCGCTGGCCACGGCATCTTTGAAACCGAAGTCCGAGGACAGCACCTGCACCGCATCGCTGATCTGCCGGCTGCGTACTTCGAGCAGGCGCTCGAACACCCGCACGCCGACTTCCAG
>JBCECW010000256.1:0-6113 GCA_039207785.1 Pseudomonas sp.
GCCATGAACTGGTGGCTCTGGCCGCCACCCTGCGTCAGCGTCATGGCGGCGCGGCGTTGCCGGCGGTGTTGTTGATCGGCAACCAGCCGCTTTGCCAGCGCTATAGCCGCGCCCTGGATGCCTGCGGGTTTGCCGCGGTAAGCCTGGCGGAACGGGCCACCGAGCGAGGGTTGTGGTGCCTGGCCGAGATGGCCGGGCTGCTGTCGTCCTCCACATCCATTTCGGCTTGAAGCGAGGTTGGCCATGTTCAAACAGGCATTGGCAGAAAACGGCTTGATCGCCATCTTGCGCGGCCTTCGCCCGCAGGAGGCGCAAGGCATCGGCGAGGTGTTGTATGCCGCCGGCTTTCGCGTGATCGAGGTGCCGCTCAACTCACCGCAGCCCCTGGAAAGCATCCGCATCCTGCGCCATCACTTGCCCGCCGACTGTGTTATTGGCGCCGGTACGGTGCTGACGCCCGAGCAGGTGGATGCAGTGAAAGAGGCGGGTGGCCAGTTGATCGTGATGCCCCATAGCGACCCTGCCGTGCTGCGCGCTGCCAAGGCCGCCGAGCTGTTTCTTGCCCCCGGTGTCGCCACCCCGACCGAAGCCTTTGCTGCCCTGGCCAATGGTGCTGATGTGCTCAAGCTGTTTCCGGCGGAACAGATGTCGCCGGCACTGGTCAAGGCATGGTTGGCGGTGCTGCCCGCCCGCACGGTGTTGCTGCCGGTGGGCGGTATTACGCCGACCACTATGCAGCCCTATATCGACGCCGGGGTGAAAGGTTTTGGCCTCGGGTCCGGCCTGTACAAGCCGGGTATGACTGACAGTGAAGTGGCCCGTAATGCGGCCGCGTATGTCACGGCCTGGAGAGCATTGGCTTAAGCGTTTTTCGGCAGTTATGGCGCCCCATCTATAAAAGAGACAAGAAGATGAAAATCAGCAAACTGACCACTTTTATCGTTCCGCCGCGCTGGTGCTTTCTCAAGGTGGAAACCGACGCCGGTGTTACCGGTTGGGGCGAGCCCGTCGTCGAAGGCCGCGCGCACACCGTGGCGGCTGCCGTCGAGGAACTGTCCGATTACTTGATCGGCAAAGACCCACGCAACATCGAAGACATCTGGACCGTGCTCTACCGCGGCGGCTTCTATCGCGGCGGGCCTGTCCATATGAGCGCCCTGGCGGGCATCGACCAGGCGCTCTGGGATATCAAAGGCAAGGCCCTCGGCGTATCGGTCAGCGATTTGCTCGGCGGCCAGGTGCGCGACAAGATCCGCGTGTACTCCTGGATCGGCGGCGACCGTCCGGCCGACACCGCCCGCGCTGCCAAGGACGCAGTAGCCCGTGGCTTTACCGCCGTAAAAATGAATGGCACCGAAGAGCTGCAGTTTGTCGACAGCTTCGCCAAGGTCGACCTGGCGCTGCAGAACGTCGCCGCTGTACGTGATGCCGTGGGCCCCAATATCGGTATTGGCGTCGACTTCCATGGCCGCGTGCACAAGCCCATGGCCAAGGTGCTGATGAAGGAGCTGGACCCCTTCAAGCTGATGTTTATCGAAGAGCCGGTGCTCAGCGAAAACTACGAAGCACTAAAAGAGCTGGCGCCGCTGACCAATACCCCGATTGCCCTGGGCGAGCGCCTGTTCTCGCGCTGGGATTTCAAGCGGGTATTGAGCGAGGGCTATGTCGACATTATCCGGCCCGATGCCTCCCACGCTGGCGGCATTACCGAAACCCGCAAGATCGCCAATATGGCCGAAGCCTACGATGTCGCCCTGGCGCTGCATTGCCCGCTGGGGCCCATCGCCCTGGCGGCCTGCCTGCAACTGGATGCCGCTTGCTACAACGCTTTTATCCAGGAGCAGAGCCTGGGCATTCATTACAACGAGAGCAATGACCTGCTGGATTACCTCAAGGACCCGAACGTCTTCGATTACGAGCAGGGCATGGTGAAGATTCCCAATGGCCCGGGGCTGGGTATCGAGATCAACGAGCAATACGTGATCGAACGGGCGGCCATCGGCCATCGCTGGCGCAACCCGATCTGGCGGCATGCCGATGGCAGCTTTGCCGAATGGTAAGCGCGCTGATCACTGGCCGAGGAGGGCAGCCATGCACTGGCAAACACTGAACGAACAACGCTTCCAGCTGGCCGAAGGGCCGTTTTGGGATGGTGCGACCCAGGCGTTGTACTGGGTGGATATTCCCGCTCGCCTGGCCTGTCGCCAGGTGGATGGGCAGGTCCAGCAATGGCGGATGCCGGAAGTGGTATCGGCCTTTATTCCCTGCCAGCGCGGCGATGCCCTGGTGACGCTGGCCAGTGGTGTGTACCGGCTCGATCTCGACTCGCCGTTCGAGCAGCCGGCATTGACCCTGTTTTGCGTCGCCGATCCATTGCCCGGCAACCGCGCCAACGAAGCCCGTTGCGATGCGCAGGGACGGCTGTGGCTGGGCAGTATGCAAAACAACATCGCCGAGGACGGCAGCGACCTGCCGATTACCCGGCACTCCGGTGGCCTGTTTCGCGTGGATAAAAACGCCACGGTCACGCCGCTGCTGGAGGCCCAGGGCATCGTCAATACGCTGCTGTGGAACGCTGCCGGCACCGAGTTGTATTGCGCCGACACGCTGCAGGGCGACCATTAACCCTATCCAGACCACGCAGACGACAGACTCTCTTAGACACAGCTATCGCAGCAGACCAAAACATGCGGTGCGCCGGATGGCTCGGCCATGGATGCCCAGGGGTATGTCTGGAACGCCCGCTGGCAAGGCGGTTGCCTGCTGCGCTATGCGCCAGATGGCAGCCTGGATCAGGTGATCCAGCTGCCCGTGAAATACCCCACCAGCTGTGTATTCGGTGGCCCGAACCTGACCACCTTGTATGTCACCAGTGCACGCCCGGCCGGCGACAAGACCTTGCCCGCCGACTCCTGGGATGGCGCGGTATTGGTGGCCGACGTAGGCATCACCGGTGTGGCTTGCCAGCGTTTCGCCGGCTGAAAACAACAACGTATCGAACAGGCGCCTGGCGCCAAGCAGGAGTGCAGGGCATGGCTGAACCAATGACATTACCGCCGGTGCCGGAACCGGTTTACGGCGAGCGTTTGCAGGGCAAGGTGGTGATCGTGACGGGCGCTGCCCAGGGCATTGGCGAGGCCATTGTGGCGTGCTTCCAGGCCCAGCAGGCGCGGCTGGTGATTGCCGATATCCAGGCGGAAAAAGTGCAGGGCGTCGCTGCCCATTGGCGTGAGCGCGGTGCCGAGGTGTACGCCCAGGGTGTGGATATCACCGACAAGGCGCAATGGCAGGCCCTGGTGGAGATGACCATCGAGCGTTATGGCCGGGTCGATGTGCTGGTCAATTGCGCGGGCGTCAATGTATTCCGCGACCCGCTGCTGATGACGGACGAAGACTGGCGCCGCTGCTTTGCCATCGACCTGGACGGCGCCTGGTATGGCTGCCGCGCCGTGCTGCCGCAGATGATCGGCCAGGGCATCGGCAACATCATCAATATTGCCTCGACTCATTCCAGCCACATCATTCCCGGCTGCTTTCCCTACCCGGTGGCCAAGCACGGCTTGCTCGGGCTGACCCGTGCCCTGGGGATCGAATACGCGCCCAAGGGCATTCGCGTTAACGCCATCGCCCCGGGCTATATCGAAACCCAGCTTAACGTCGACTACTGGAATGGTTTCGACGACCCCCATGCCGAGCGTCAGCGCGCCTTTGACCTGCATCCGCCACGGCGTATCGGTCAGCCCGTCGAGGTCGCGATGACGGCACTGTTCCTGGCCACCGACGAGGCGCCGTTTATCAATGCCACCTGCATCATGATCGATGGTGGCCGCTCCGTGATGTACCACGAATAACGCAATAACCGCCGGCGCCCACACGGGGGCTGGCGGCCTGAAACGCCCGACCTTGATCCAATAAAAACAAGAGGATTACTTATGTTCGTGCACCGTTTTACTCAGCGTCATTTTCGTGCCGTCGCGTGCGCTGCCACCTTGCTCGCCGCCGCCGGTTTCAGCAGCCTGGCCAGTGCCGAAGAAGTGAAGATCGGCTTTCTGGTCAAGCAGGCGGAAGAGCCCTGGTTCCAGACCGAATGGGCCTTCGCCGAAAAAGCCGGCAAGGACAAAGGCTTTACCGTGATCAAGATTGCCGTGCCGGACGGCGAGAAAACCCTGGCCGCCATCGACACCTTGGCCGCCAACGGCGCCAAAGGCTTTGTCATCTGCCCGCCCGATACGTCCCTGGGGCCGGCCATCATGGCCAAGGCCAAGCTCAATGACTTGAAAGTGCTGGCCGTGGACGACCGCTTTGTCGATGCCAAGGGCAACCCGATGGAAGACGTGCCTTACGTTGGCCTGGCCGCGTTCAAGATCGGCGAGAAACAAGGCAAGGCCATGGCTGACGAAGCGAAAAAACGCGGTTGGGATCTGAAAGAAACCTACGCGGTGATTACCACCTTTGATGAATTGGACACCGGCAAAAAGCGCACCGATGGCTCCATGGCCTCGCTCAAGGCCGCAGGCCTGAGCGCCGACCATATCCTCACTGCGCCGCTGAAAACCCTCGATGTGCCCGGCAGCATGGACGCCACCAACTCCGCGTTGGTCAAGCTACCCAGCGAAGCGAAAAACCTGATTATCGGCGGCATGAACGACAGCGCCGTGCTTGGCGGCGTACGCGCCACCGAAAGCGCGGGTTTTGCGGCTGCCAATGTGATTGGTGTGGGCATCAACGGCACTGACGCCATTGGTGAACTGAAGAAAGCCAGCAGCGGTTTTTACGGCTCCATGCTGCTGAGCCCCGACACCTCCGGCTATGAAACCGCCAGCCAGATGTTCGAGTGGGTGACCACCGGTAAAGAACCGGCCAAGTACACCGCACTGGACAACGTCACCCTGATTACCCGCGACAACTTCCAGGCTGAGCTGACCAAGATTGGTCTGTGGAAGTAAGGCAGCACGCAGGCCCGCCAGGCTTGCTGGCGGGCAGGAGGCAATGATGTTGGAACACGCGAACAGCAAGGCCAGCCTGCGCTTCAATGGCATCGGCAAGGAGTTCCCGGGGGTCAAGGCGCTGGCCCAGATCAGCTTCGAGGCCAAGCCTGGCAGCGTGCATGCGCTGATGGGCGAGAACGGCGCGGGCAAGTCGACGCTGCTGAAAATCCTCGGTGGCTTTTACAGCCCCAATAGCGGCCATCTGCAGATTGGCGACCAGTCCGTAACCTTCAAGTCCGCAGCCGAAAGCATCGCCCATGGCGTGGCGGTGATTCACCAGGAACTGCAGCTGGTGCCGGAAATGACCGTGGCAGAAAACCTGCTGCTCGGCCATATGCCAACGCGCTTCGGGGTGATCAACCGGGGCGCCATGGTGCGCCGTGCCCGTGAGTTGCTTAACGGGCTGGCCGATGAAATCGACCCCAATAGCCGTTTGGGCAGTTTGTCCCTCGGCCAGCGCCAGTTGGTGGAGATTGCCAAGGCCATGTCGCGCAATGCCCGCGTGATTGCCTTTGACGAGCCCACCAGCAGCCTGTCGGCGCGGGAGATCGAGCGGCTGATGGTGATCATCAGCCGGCTACGGGACGAGGGTAGGGTGATTCTCTATGTCTCGCACCGCATGGAAGAGGTATTCAGGATTTGCGATGCGGTGACCGTGTTCAAGGATGGCCGCTTCGTCTGCACATTCGAAGATATGCAGCAACTGACCGTCGAACAGTTGGTGAACTGCATGGTCGGTCGCGATATCGACGATATCTATAACTACCGCCCCCGGCCCCATGGCGCCGAGGCGCTGCGGGTACGCGGGCTGCTGGGCCATGGCGTGGTCGAGCCCGCCAGTTTGGGCGTGCGTTGTGGCGAGATTCTCGGGCTGTTTGGCCTGGTGGGCGCTGGGCGCACCGAGCTGCTACGGCTGCTCGCCGGCCTTTCGCGCTGGGACGCCGGGCAGATGGTGCTGGGCGACCAGCGCGTGACCTTCAAGTCGCCCCGCGATGCGATTGCCGCCGGGGTGCTGCTCTGCCCCGAAGACCGCAAGAAGGAAGGCATCGTGCCCCTGGCCAGCGTGGCGGAAAACATCAATATCAGCGCCCGCAGTCACCATGCGCGGGTACCTGGGCTGATCCA
>JBCECW010000257.1:0-6106 GCA_039207785.1 Pseudomonas sp.
GCCTATGACTTTGTGTTTTGCCGCAACCTGCTGATCTATTTCGATGTGCCGACCCAGGAGCAGGTGCTGGATGTGCTCAAGCGCCTGAGCCGCGAGGACGGTGTGCTGTTTGTCGGCCCCGCCGAGGCCAGCCTGTTTTCCCGGGTTGGGCTGCAGTCGCTGGGCATTCCTTTGTCCTTTGCCTTTCGCCGGCAGGCTATCGCGCCGGCGCCCATGCCGGTGGTGCCGCCGCCCGTGGCGCGTCGCCCAACGCCCGCCGTGCCGGCGCCTGCTCCGCGCCCGGTGGCAGCGATGCCGCTCAAGGCGGCCCCGGCCAAGGCGCCCGTCGCGGTGGATAACAGTGCCGAGCAGCTTGCCCAGATCGCCGCTGCCGCCAACGGTGGCCGTACCGCCGAAGCACGTCGGTTGGGCGAGGCGTTTCTGGCCAGCCATGGACTATCGGCGGAAGTGTTTTATTGGTTGGGGCTGTTATGCGAAGTGGAAAACGACCCCAGCGGCGCCCAGGGTTTTTACCGCAAGGCCCTTTACCCGCAGCCGCAACACCCGGCGGCGTTGGCGCAGATGGCGGCGCTGCTCGCCGCCGGTGGCGACAAGGCCGGTGCCCAGCGTTTGCAGGCGCGGGCGCAACGTGGAGCCGGGCGCAATGAGTAACCGTCATGAGTGAATTAAGCCTGAGCCTGCACGGCGGCGAGCGTGTCGACGACTGCTGGAACCGCATCGGCATCCGCGGCGACAAAAGCTGCCCGAAACTGGTCGAGCATGTGCACTGCCGCAATTGCGAGGTGTATGCCGGCGCAGCTACTCGGCTGCTCGATCGCTACACCCTGAGCCAGGAGCATGTGGCGCTGTACGACCAGGACAAAGACAGCGAGGCGCAAAACACCCGCTCGATGATCGTCTTTCGCTTGGGCGATGAATGGCTGGCCCTGGCCACCCGCACCCTGGTGGAAGTGTCGCCCTTGGCGCCGATCCATTCCCTGCCGCACCAACGCTCGCGGGCATTGCTGGGCGTGGCCAATGTGCGTGGTGCCCTGGTGCCGTGCGTGTCGCTCGGTGAGTTGCTGGGCCTGGACGCGGCCGTCGGGCAAGCCAGCGGCCGCGTGGTGCCACGCTTGCTGATCCTGGCCGCGCAGGGCGGCAATGTGGTGGCGCCGGTGGACGAGGTGGCGGGCATCCAGGGCTTTGCCGAGCAGGTGCTGGAAACTGCCAGTACCAGCCAGACCGGCGTTGCGGCGAGCGGCAAATTTACCCGCAGCGTGATGCAGTGGCAGCAGCGCAGCGTGCGCGTGCTGGACGAAGACCTTCTTTTGCACGCCGTGATGCGGAGCCTGACATGACCCCGGATCAGATGCGCGATGCCTCGATGCTGGAGCTGTTCCAACTGGAAGCCGAGGCCCAGGCGCAGGTGCTCAATGCCGGCTTGCTGGCGCTGGAGCGCAACCCCACCCAGGCCGATCAGCTTGAGGCCTGCATGCGCGCCGCGCATTCGCTCAAGGGCGCGGCCCGTATTGTCGGGGTGGAGGCTGGGGTCAGCATTTCCCATGTGATGGAAGACCTGCTGGTCAGCGCGCAGAACGGCCAACTGCGCCTGACCCCGGATCATATCGACGCCTTGCTCAAGGGCACCGACCTGCTGCTACGTGTGGCCAAGCCCGATTCCGGGGTGGCGCCTGAGGATGTCGCCAGTTTTGTCGAGCACCTGGACATCATGAGCCGCGGTGGCCTGATGGCCATGCAGGAAAGCCGCCTGGCGGCACCCGTGCCCGCGCCCACCCCGGAGCCTGAGCCGCCACTCGCGGCTGAGGTGCTGCCCGAGCCATCGCCGCCGGCCGCCGTTGCGGAACCGGTGCCTGTGGCGATCAGCGAAGAAGCGCCGGTGGCCGATGCCGGTGGCGAACGCGTCCTGCGGGTGACCGCCGAGCGTCTGAATCGCTTGCTGGATCTATCCAGTAAATCGCTGGTGGAGTCGCAGCGGCTCAAGCCGTTCCTCACCGCGATGCAGCGCATGAAGCGCCTGCAGACCGGCGCCAGCCGTACCCTCAATGGTGTGCAGGATGCGCTGAACGAGGCCAATACCGACCCGCAAACCTTGGAGATGCTCGCCGAAGCGCGGCGCCTGGTGGACGAATGCCAGCAGTTGCTGACCCAGCAGGCCAGCGACCTGGACGAATTCAGCTGGCAGTCCGAGCAACGCGCGCAGTTGCTCTATGACACCGCGCTGGCCTGCCGCCTGCGGCCATTCAACGATGTGCTGCGTGGTCAGGAACGGATGATCCGCGACCTGGGGCGCACCCTCGGCAAACAGGTACGCCTGGAAGTGGAGGGCAAGAAAACCCAGGTCGACCGCGAGGTGTTGGAAAAACTCGAAGCGCCGCTGGTGCACCTGTTGCGCAACGCCGTCGACCATGGCGTGGAAACCCCCGAGGCGCGCGAGCGCGCGGGCAAGCCGGCGGAAGGGGTGATCCGTATCAAGGCGCGGCATCAGGCCGGTTTGCTGGTACTGGAGCTCAGTGACGATGGCGCCGGTATTGACCTGGGGCGCCTGAGTCGGGCGATTGCCCAGCGGCAGTTATCCACCCCGGAAACCATCGCGCAGATGAGTGAAGAGGAGCTGCTGAGCTTTCTGTTTCTGCCCGGCTTTAGCATGCGCGATACCGTCACCGAGGTGTCGGGCCGTGGCGTAGGCCTGGACGTGGTGCAGCATATGGTCCGCCAGTTGCGCGGCGCCATCGAACTGCGTCAGGTACCGGGGCAGGGCGCCACCTTCCACCTGGAAGTGCCGCTGACCCTGTCGGTGGTGCGCAGCCTGGTGGTGATGATTGGCGGCGAGGCCTATGCCTTTCCGCTGGCGCAGATCGAACGCATGTTGGAGTTGGCCCCGGCCGATATTGTCCAACTCGAAGGCCGCCAGCATTTCTGGCATGAGGGCCGGCATGTTGGCCTGGTGGCGGCGCACCAGCTGTTGCAGCGCCCCGAGGGCGAGCCGTCGGCGGGTGATATCCGCGTGGTGGTGATCCGCGAACGCGATGCGGTGTATGGCGTGGCGGTGGAACGTTTTATCGGCGAGCGCACGCTGGTGGTGCTGCCGATTGATGCGCGGCTGGGCAAGGTGCAAGACATCTCCGCCGGCGCCTTGCTCGACGACGGCACGCCGGTGCTGATTCTGGATGTGGAAGACATGCTGCGCTCGGTGGAAAAACTGCTCAGCACCGGGCGCCTGGAGCGTATCGACCGTGGCCGCCAGGCTGGGGCGGTGGCGCGCAAACGTATCCTGGTGGTCGACGACTCGCTGACCGTGCGCGAGCTGGAGCGCAAATTGCTGTTGCAGCGCGGCTATGACGTGGCCGTGGCGGTGGATGGCATGGATGGCTGGAACGCCTTGCGCTCCGAGCATTTCGATTTGCTGGTAAGCGATATCGATATGCCGCGTATGGATGGCATCGAGCTGGTCACCCTGATTCGCCGCGATAACCGCCTGCAGTCGTTGCCGATCATGGTGGTGTCGTACAAAGACCGTGAAGAAGACCGCCGCCGTGGCCTGGATGCCGGCGCCGACTATTACCTGGCCAAAGCCAGTTTCCATGACGAAGCGCTGCTGGATGCGGTCGTCGATCTGATTGGAGATCCCTAGGTGAAGATCGCCATCGTCAACGACATGCCCCTGGCGGTTGAGGCGCTGCGCCGCGCCTTGGCGCTGGAACCGGCGCACCAGGTGATCTGGGTGGCCGGTGATGGTGCCGAGGCGGTGGCCAAGTGTGCCGAGCAGCGCCCGGATGTATTGCTGATGGATCTGATCATGCCGGTGATGGATGGCGTGGAAGCCACGCGCCTGATCATGGCCAAGACGCCGTGCGCGATTGTGGTGGTGACGGTCAACTCGCAGCAGAGCGTCAACCGCGTGTTCGAAGCCATGGGCCATGGCGCGGTGGATGTGGTGGACACCCCGGCGCTGGGCGTTGGCGATCCCCGTGAGGCCGCCGCGCCGCTGCTGCGCAAGATTCAGAATATTGGCTGGCTATTGGGCCAGCGCGAGAAAAAGCCGCAGGCCGATACCCGCATCACGACCGCCGCGCCGCAGCGCAAGGCCCTGCTGGCCATTGGCGCCTCGGCCGGTGGGCCGGCGGCGCTGGAAATACTGCTCAAGGCCCTGCCGGCGGATTTTCCCGCCGCCGTGGTGCTGGTGCAGCATGTGGACCAGGTATTTGCCGCCGGCATGGCCGATTGGCTCGGCAGCGCCTCGAATATGCCGGTGCGCCTGGCGGTGGCCGGCGAGCAGCCGCAAGTGGGCACAGTGCTGCTGGCCGGCACCAATAACCACCTGCGGCTGCTCAAGGACGGCACCTTGAGTTATACGGTAGAGCCCAGCGACCATATTTATCGGCCGTCGATTGATGTGTTTTTCGAAAGTGTCGCGCAGTATTGGCAGGGTGACGCCATGGGCGTGCTGTTGACCGGCATGGGCCGCGACGGTGCCAATGGCTTGAAATTGCTGCGTGGGCGCGGGTTTCATACCATCGCCCAGGATCAACAGAGCTCGGCGGTATACGGCATGCCCAAGGCTGCCGCCGCCATTGATGCCGCCGTCGAGATTTGTGCCTTGGACGCCATCGCGCCAAGCTTGTGTCGAAGATGGTCGTAGGGCAGCAGAACAACGAGTTGTGATCGGATAATTTGTGAGTGGGGACGTGCCGCAGTGATTAACGACGAAAACGCCGTAATGGTGTTGTTGGTGGATGACCAGGCCATGATCGGCGAGGCGATTCGCCGCGCGCTGACCAATGAGCCGAACATTGGCTACCACTTTTGCTCGGACCCGCACCAGGCGGTAGCGCAGGCCATTGCGATCAAACCCACGGTGATTATCCAGGACCTGGTGATGCCCGGTGTCGACGGCTTATCGCTGGTGCGGGCCTACCGCGCCAACCCGGTGACGGCGGATATCCCGATTATCGTGCTCTCCACCAAGGACGACGGCCTGGTGAAAAGCTCGGCCTTTGGCGCCGGTGCCAACGACTACCTGGTCAAGCTGCCCGAGCCCATCGAACTGATTGCGCGCATCCGCTACCACTCGCGCTCGTTCCTGATGCAGCTGCAGCGCGACGAGGCCCATCGCGCGTTGCGCGAAAGCCAGCAGCAACTGATGGAAACCAACCTGGTGCTGCAACGGCTGATGAACTCCGATGGCCTGACCGGGCTGTCCAACCGCCGCCACTTCGACGAGTTCCTGGAAATGGAATGGCGTCGGGCCATGCGCGAGCAGAGCCAGCTGTCGCTGCTGATGATCGACGTGGACTACTTCAAGGCCTACAACGACAGCTTTGGCCACCTCAAGGGCGATGAAGTGCTGCACCGGGTGGCCGACGCCATTCGTGGCGGCTGCAGCCGGCCGTCGGACCTGCCGGCGCGTTACGGTGGCGAGGAGTTCGCCATGGTGCTGCCAAGCACCTCGTCCGGCGGAGCACGGCTGGTGGCGGAGAAAATCCGCCGTGCCGTGGAAGGCCTGGGTATTCCTCATACCTCGCCCAGCGAAGGCTCGGTGCTGACCGTGAGTATCGGCCTGGCAACCATGATGCCGCAGCAGGGTGAAGAACACCGGCTACTGATACAGAGCGCGGACCGCGCGCTGTATCAGGCCAAGAATGCCGGGCGTAACCAGGTGGGCATGCTGTAAGCCAGCGTTACTGCGTTAAGCGTGCCCCGCGATTACCGGCGCCATACAGGCCGCCGGTAATCGTTGCCAAGGCTATTGGTCACTCGCCGTGGGCTCCTCCGCTTCCACCTTGATGGGGTGGGCCTCCCAGCCAGAGCGGTCGTAGGTGCCGCCGTAGTCGAGCAGCAACTGCTGGCCCTGTTTGATCGGGCGCTTGGCCACCAGAAACACCAGGTTCTTGCCCAGCCAGATATGGCCCACGTTGTTATCGGTCGGGTTATCGGCGTCGTTGAGCAGCGTGGTCAGGTTGCCATGGCCCTCACCAAAGCCGCTGATAATCGCGTTCTGGTTGGGCAGGTTAAAGGAGTAGCTGTAGAGCTTGCCTTCACCAATCTTGGCCTCCTCGCGCTTCTGGCCTTCGTTGTCCAGCCACTGGCCGGCATAGGGGCCTAGCAC
>JBCECW010000258.1:0-6101 GCA_039207785.1 Pseudomonas sp.
GTGCAGGAATGATCGCCAGGCCGGAGTCACGGCCAAAGGCATCGACCCCTTCCAGCTCGACGATAAAGTTCAGGCTCTTGTTCACCAGCAAGGGGAACGGGTGCGTAGGATCGAGCCCAATCGGCGTAATGATCGGCGCGATTTCGTCGCGGAAATAACGACGCACCCAGGCCTTGAGCTTGGTGGTCCAGTAGCGGCGACGGATAAAGGTGATGTTGTGCTTGGCCAGTTCCGGGAACAGCACATCGTTGAGAATCGCGTACTGGCGTTGCACCTGCTCGTGCACCAGGGTGCTGATCTGCGCCAGCACCTGATGGGGTTGCAAGCCATCGGCGCCGGCTTGTTCACGGGCGAAGGTGATTTGTTTTTTCAGGCCGGCAACGCGGATCTCGAAAAACTCATCCAGGTTGCTGGAAAAGATCAGCAGAAACTTCAGCCGCTCCAGCAAGGGATAGGATTCGTCCAGCGCCTGCTCCAACACGCGAATATTGAACTGCAGCTGCGACAGTTCGCGGTGGATATACAGGCTGCTGTCGTCCAGGCCGGGAATAGGCGCAGGCACAGCAACGGGCTCAGGTGCAGCGGCCACCGGCTCTTCGGCGGCAGTCTCCGGCGCAGGCTCGGTAACGGCTTTGTCAGCCGAGGCCTTGTCGGCAGCCGGCTTTTCCGCCGGCGCCTTTTCCGCGGCCGCCTTGCCTGTGACGGTCTTTTCTACCACTGCTTTTTCCACCACGGCTGAGTCGTTCAGCTCATCCGCTTTGCTGAGTCCTTCGCTGTTCATTACGTATTCCCGAACGGGCTTACTGCCCTTGCTTGAGTAGTTGTGCCGCACGCACGGCAAAGTAAGTCAGGATGCCATCGGCACCGGCGCGCTTGAATGCAGTGAGCGATTCGAGGATCACCGCCTCGCTGAGCCAGCCATTCTGGATGGCCGCCATATGCATGGCGTACTCGCCGCTGACCTGATAGACAAAGGTCGGCACGCGGAATTCCGCTTTCACCCGGTACAGGATATCCAAGTACGGCATGCCGGGTTTGACCATCACCATATCCGCGCCTTCGGCGAGGTCCGCCGCCACTTCGTGCAGGGCTTCGTCGCTGTTGGCCGGGTCCATCTGGTAGGAGGCCTTGTTGGCCTTGCCCAGGTTCAGGGACGAGCCGACCGCATCGCGGAAAGGGCCATAGTAGGCGCTGGCGTACTTGGCGGAATAGGCCATGATTCGCACATTGGTGTGATCAGCCAGTTCCAGGGCTTCGCGAATGGCCTGGATACGGCCATCCATCATGTCCGACGGCGCCACCACCTGCGCCCCTGCCTCGGCATGGGACAGCGCCTGGCGCACCAGGGCATCGACGGTGATGTCGTTCTGCACGTAGCCGTTTTCGTCGAGGATGCCGTCCTGGCCATGGGTGGTGAATGGGTCGAGGGCCACGTCGGCGATCACCCCCAGTTCTGGAAACTTCGCGCGCAGGGCTCGGATGGCGCGCTGGGCAATACCGTCCGGGTTCCAGGCTTCGCAACCGTCCAGGGTCTTTTTCTCCGGCGGGGTTACCGGGAACAGCGCCAGCGCCGGAATACCCAGTGCTACCCACTCCTCGGCTTCCTTGAGCAGCAGGTCAATCGACAGACGCGCCACACCCGGCATCGAGGCCACTTCTTCGCGGGCATTCTCACCGTCGAGCACAAATACCGGCAGGATCAGATCGTCTACGGTCAACACGTTCTCGCGCACCAGACGGCGGGAAAAATCATCACGACGATTACGGCGCAGACGGGTGGCGGGGAACAGACGATTGGCGGGGGTAAAGCTCACGGCAGACTCCTGGGCCCGCACAGACGGGCGAGTGTGACAGTTATAGGCCGCCATTATGACCAAAGAATGACAACAGCTGGCACCTATGCGACGGCGCGCCGCAGTGGGCCGCCGCTCAGGCTTGGAATACCTCGAAGGCTGACGCGTCACGCTTTCCCAGGAGGCCTACTCAGGTTAGGCTGCGCGTTCATTTCGCCGTGCACCCTGACGATGCTCCAACAATTCCTGCAAGACTTTGGTTACCTCGCCTTGTTTCTTGGCACCTTTTTCGAAGGCGAGACCATTCTGGTATTGGCCGGCTTTCTGGCGTTCCGTGGCTATATGGACATCCATTGGGTGGTGGCCGTGGCGTTCTTCGGCAGCTATGCCGGCGACCAACTCTGGTACTACCTGGGCCGCCACCACGGCCGGCGGCTGCTGGCGCGCAAACCACGGCTGCAGAAGATGGGCGACAAGGCGCTGGGCTATATCCAACGCCACCCCGACCTCTGGGTACTGAGCTTTCGCTTCGTCTATGGCATGCGCACCGTGATGCCGGTGGCGATCGGGCTGTCGGGCTATCCGCCGCTGCGCTACCTGATCCTCAACGGCATTGGCGCCATCGTCTGGGCCGCCGTGCTGGGCTACGCCTCGTTCCACTTCGGCTCGGTGATGGAAAGCATCCTGGGCAATATCAAGAAGTACGAGCTGTGGGTATTGGGCGCTCTGATACTGCTCGGCGCAGTCTTGTGGCTGCGCCGTTATATCAAGTCACAAAAGAACTGATCAGGCCGGCACGACACTGGCGCTGCGCCGGCTCATCAGCAGCAAGACCAAGCCGCTGACCAGGCTGTAGGCCAGCAACAGGCTCCAGCCCAGGCCGCTGATCGGCAGCAGACCAACCTCTTCGGCCAGCCACAGTGCCGGCGCATTCACCAACAAGCGCAATGCTTCCAGGCCCAGGGCATGGGGGCGATTCTCCAGCCACACGCCCAGCGCATAGAGGCCGAACGCCATCCAGGCGCAGCTCCCCAGCAGGACGCCCACGCTTTGCGTGGCGCCATTGGCCAACAGAAAACTACCGGCTGCCACATACAGCACAAACTGCAGCGCGGCATACACCTGCTGGGCTGGGCGCAACGGGATATGGAATTTCTGGAACAGGCTCAGGTCGGGTTTGGCCTGCGGGTACTTGGCCGCCACGTCGGCAGGGCGCCAGCCGGTACGCATAAACCAGATACGCAGCTTGTCCCACAGGGAACCGGCACGCGCCGCGTCCTGCCAGAGCACCGCATAGAACTGCAGGTTGGCCCACAGCGGATTCCAGCTGGCCAGCGGCGTGGTCACGCCAAATACCACCGGTTCTTCGTCCAGCTCTTCCTGGAAGGTGCCGAACAGGCGGTCCCAGAGAATAAAGACGCCACCGTAGTTACGGTCCATATACACGGCGTTCTGCGCATGGTGCACACGGTGGTTGGACGGCGAGATAAACACCCACTCGAACCAGCCGAGCTTGGGGATATGACGGGTGTGTACCCAGAATTGATAGAGCAGGTTCAGCGCCGCCACGGTGAGGAATACCAGCGGCGGAATGCCCAGCAATGCCATGGGCAGGTAGAAGATCCAGCCGAAAATCCAGCCGGTGCTGGTTTGCCGCAGCGCCGTGGAGAGGTTGTATTCCTCGCTCTGGTGGTGCACCGAATGGGCCGCCCAGAGCACATTGCGCTCGTGGCCGAGGCGGTGGTTCCAGTAGTAGCAGAAGTCATAGAAGACAAAGGCAAACAGCCACACCCACAGGCTCTTGCTCGACAACTCCAGCACGCCCCAATGCTGCCAGGCGTAGGTGTAGGTCAGCAGGCCCACTACCTTGGTCAGCAAGCCCACGGTGGTCGACAGCACGCCGGCGCTCAGGCTGTTGATGGCATCGGCCAGGCTGTAGGTACGCATGCCGCGCCAGCGGTCGGCGACCAGCTCCAGGGCAATCAGCAGGAAAAAAAACGGTACGGCATAGAGGACGTAATTCATGGCTCACCCAGCATTGTTATTTTCCGGCCATAGCACGATCTGTAGGCGACGATGCTATCCCCGTGTGCTGTGATGCCCGGCTACATGGGGTGACAAACTGAGCGGCATTTAGCGACAGACGCCTCTGAAACAGGCCCTGGGCGCAGAAAATGACATTTTCATAACGCCGTTTCCGGCAAACTGCGGTCCACATCTTTACCAGCTAGGCAGCAACGGTTGGTCGAGGGTGCCGGGTGGTTGATAGCGCCGCCGGGTTGCGTAAATCGGCCGAGTGTTCGGCCAACCCATCGAGTAACGGGGAATCGCCATGCATAAAAAGGTCGCTGTAATTCTCTCGGGCTGCGGCGTTTACGACGGCGCGGAAATCTACGAAAGCGTCATTACCCTGCTGCGCCTGGACCAGCGCGGCGTCGACGTACAGTGCTTTGCCCCCAACATTGCTCAGCATCATGTGATCAATCACCTGACGGGCGAGGAAATGCCCGAAACCCGCAACGTATTGGTGGAAGCAGCGCGCATTGCTCGCGGCGCCATCAAGGACATCCGTGAAGCCAGTGCCGACGCCTTCGACGCGCTGATCGTGCCAGGCGGCTTTGGCGCGGCGAAAAATCTCTCGGACTTTGCCATCAATGGCGCCGGCGCCAGCGTGCAACCCGAAGTGCTGGCCCTGGCCCAGGCCTTCGCGGCGGCCAAAAAGCCGGTAGGCCTGATCTGCATTGCCCCGGCCATGGCGGCGAAGATCTTTGGCGCCGGGGTGATCTGCACCATCGGCAACGATGCCGATACCGCCGCCGCACTGGCGCAGATGGGCGCGCAGCACGAAGACTGTGCGGTGGACGATATCATCGAAGACCCGGCGCACAAGCTGGTGACCACCCCGGCCTATATGCTCGCCAGCTCCATCAGCGAAGCCGCGTCGGGCATCAACAAGCTGGTGGACCGTGTGCTGGAGCTGACCGCCTCGCCCAGCTGACACCAGCGCACCACTACCACCGGCCAGGATGGCCCTCGCTAACAAGGACGTTTGCCATGCGCACACCGATTGCCCACGGTTTTACCCTGCCTGAACTGCTGATCACCCTTTGCCTCCTGGCCATCCTCCTCAGCGTCGCGCTGCCCAACCTGCACCAGTACCTGCACAGCAATCGCCAGGAAAACCTGCGCCATAGCCTGCTCAGTCACCTTAAAGCCACCCGCAACGATGCCATCACCCGTATGCAACGCCTGGAGTTCTGCGGCTCCAGTAACGGCCAGGACTGCGACCAGGCCTGGAGCAACGGCTGGCTGATCCGCGAGCCCAGCAGCAACACCGTGCTGCGCTACACCCAGCAACCCGGTCATGAACGCCTGCGCTGGGCCGGCGCCGGGCAGGCCAACCCGAGCATCGTCTACCTGGCCAATGGCACCACCGCCGCCAGCAATGGCCGCTTTGTGTTGTGCAACGCTGAACAGCGCGTGGCCTGGCAGTTGGTGATCAACCGCCAGGGGCGCGTGCGCCAGGTCATCGGCCTGGAAAATGGCCAGAACGACAGCGAACTCTGCCGCTGATTCCATAGAGCCGAGCAGGCTCTGTGAGCTTTCCTACGACGAGCAATTCCGCCGTCTGCTTCACCGGCCAAGGCATTCGCTGAACAATCGACGGGCCCCCAAGGGGCAAGGAGCAACACTCGATTGGCATGGCACAGGGAGCGCCAGCATGAGCCGCATAGGAAATGCCCACCTACCATCTTGCGTAACACCCCCAATCTTTACCTCTTCCGTTGCCTGGCACCGCCGCAGCGCCGGTTTCGGCTTGGTGGAAGTGCTGGTCACCGCCCTGCTGATTGGCGTCGCGGTGCTCGGTATGGCGGCATTGCAAGCGCGCGCCGTCGGCTATACCACCGAGACCATACAGCGCGGCACCGCCGCCATGCTGGCCGCCGACCTGCTGGAACTGGCCCGCGCCGCGCCCTCGGCCTGGACCCGCTACCTGCAAAGCGACAGCCTCAACCCCGGCGCCCAACCCTGCACCACCACCCCGAGCCTGCCCCGCGAACAACTGGCCTGCTGGCTGGCTGAACTTGCAGCCAGCCTGCCCGGCAGCCGCGAGCTGCCCGCTGGCTCCAGCTATATCTGCCTGTCCCCCAGCGCCGGCCAGTGCGCCCGGCAGGGCGTAGCCATCGAGGTTCAGGTGGCGTGGAAAAGCCGCCACTGCCTGCCCTGCCAAATACGCCTGCGCAGCGAAATCCAGGCCTGCTGGATGCCGCCGGCACGATCCGCGACCTCTCGGGCGTGATCCCCGAC
>JBCECW010000259.1:0-5262 GCA_039207785.1 Pseudomonas sp.
CGACCTGGACCAGGCCATCGGGCGCATCGGCAACTTCCTCAAGACCTACAGCCAATAAGCCGCCATGGATCTGCAGATCGACGACTTCTACAAGGATGCAGCCGCCGGCTTGCTGGCGCTGTACCTGGCCTTTCCGCGCAAAATGGGGCTGTATGTCGAAGATTTGATCGGCCGCGAGGAGCCGGACGAGTTCGGCCTGCCGAGCAAACGTCACCAGGCATGTCTGGGCGCGTTGCTGTGGCTGGCCGAAGAAGGCTACCTGCGCTACGAGTCGACCATCGGGTACGACGCGCTTGACCAGGCCGTGCTGAGTGAAAAAGGCTTTCTGCGCCTGACCCGTGCGGTGCCCCACGCCGTGCCTGACGGCGAGGCCCTGCCACCAAGCGTGCGTCGGGTGCATTCCACCCTCGCCCACCAGTTGCGTGAAGCGCTGCAACAGCAGCAAGGCGAGCGCATCGCCAGGCTCACCCGCCTGCTATTTACCAGCACCCTGACCGGTACAAACGACACAGTTTGAAATAGTCGCCGAGTTGTATAGGCCGGGGGGCCGCCCTTATATAGCCCGCACTAGTCGTATGTCTTTTGCTCAAAGGAGAAACCTCACACCATGATGCGCATTCTGTTGTTCATGGCCACCAACCTGGCGGTTCTGCTGATTGCCAGCATCACCCTTAAACTGCTCGGCGTGGATCGCTTCACTGGCCAGAATTACACCAGCCTGCTGATCTTCTGCGGCGTCTTCGGTTTCGCCGGTTCCCTGGTGTCGCTGTTCCTGTCCAAGTGGATGGCGAAGATGACCACCGGCACCCAGATCATCAGCCAACCGCGCACCCGTCACGAACAGTGGCTGCTGCAAACCGTTGAAGAGCTGTCGCGCGACGCCGGCATCAAGATGCCGGAAGTCGGTATCTTCCCCGCCTACGAATCCAACGCCTTTGCCACTGGCTGGAACCGCAACGACGCGCTGGTCGCCGTTAGCCAGGGCCTGCTGGAGCGTTTTTCGCCTGATGAAGTGAAGGCCGTGCTGGCCCACGAAATCGGTCACGTGGCCAACGGCGACATGGTGACCCTGGCGCTGATCCAGGGCGTGGTAAACACCTTTGTGATGTTCTTCGCGCGGATCTTCGGCAACTTCGTCGACAAGGTGCTGCTCAAGAACGAAGAAGGCAACGGCATCGGTTTCTACGTAGCGACCTTCTTTGCCGAGATGGTCTTGGGCATTCTGGCTAGCACCATCGTCATGTGGTTCTCGCGCCGCCGCGAATTCCGTGCCGACGAAGCCGGTGCCCGCCTGGCCGGCACCAACGCCATGATCGGCGCCCTGCAGCGTCTGCGCTCGGAACAAGGCGTACCGGTGCATATGCCGGAAACCATGACCGCATTCGGTATCAACGGTGGTGTGCGTGAAGGCCTCAAGGCCCTGTTTATGACCCACCCGCCGCTGGAAGCGCGTATCGCCGCTCTGCAAGCGCGTCGCTAACGGCAGCAAACGGTAGGCATAAAAAAACCCCGCATCAGCGGGGTTTTTTCTGGGCGGTAATTAAACCGGCGCTTTAGCGCGCGATTTGTACTCGCCAGTACGGGTGTCGATTTCGATCCAGTCGTCGATCTCGCAGAAGTCAGCCACTTTGACTTCGGTGCCGTTGCTCAGCTTGGCAGGCTTCATCACTTTGCCCGAAGTGTCGCCACGAGCCGAACCTTCGGTGTAAGTGATTTGACGAACGATGGTGGTCGGCAGGTCTACCGAAACCACTTTGCCTTCGAAGAATACGGCTTCGCAGACGTCGGTCATGCCATCAACGATAAACGGCAGAACAGCTTCCAGGTCGTCCGAGTTCAGCTCGTACTGGTTGAACTCTTCGTCCATGAAGACGTAGTTCGGCTCGCTGAAGTAGGAGTAAGTCACGGCAACGCGGTCCAGGATAACTGGTTCCATTTTGTCGTCGGCTTTGTACACGGTTTCAGTCGAGGAACCGGAGAGCAGGTTCTTCAACTTCATTTTTACGATGGCGCTGTTACGACCGGACTTGGTGAACTCGGCCTTTTGGATAAGCCACGGCTGGCCGTCGATCAGGGCCACGCTGTTGGGCTTCATTTCTTGTGCGGTTTTCATACGAATATCCGAATTTGGATGGAGTTACAGAAATCTGGCCGCGTATCATAGCCAATTTCGGTAAAACAGTACCAGCGCCGTCGCAAGATCGACCTGAGAGGCCCATTGCAGAGCCTTTTGCTCGGCATAAACAGCCATTTCCTCGCGCTCTGTCTGCAGCACTTTCCAACCCGCGGCAATGCCCGCCCCGTTATTCCACGCCAGCCAGAAATCACTTAGCGCGCCTTGTGCATCCACCGATAGGTCTTGCCCATACAGGGCCAGAAACGCCTGCAGCTTTTCCAGGTGCGCGTCCTCGTCCTGCTTATAGATATGCCAGACCAAGGGCTTGCCCGCCCACAGCGCGCGGACAAACGAGTCCTCGCCACGCACCGCATTAAAGTCGCAGCACCACAGCAAACGGTCGTAATCCTGCTGCGCCATAAACGGCAAAATCTGCACCCGTAGATTGCCGCGCTGCTGCACATCGCCCAGCCAGCGCTGCACATCACCCAGCACGCGGCCTTCGGGCACCAGCAGATGGGTGCGTTCAGGCGCGGCGGCCAACGCGTCGAACCACTCGGCCAACCCGGCGTTTTCGTAGGCAAACAGGGAGATCAGTTGAGCACCGGGCTCGACCTGCACGCCGAGTGTCGAAAGAAAAGCCTGGCGCGCTGCTGGATCACGCTGCATGGCATCACGCTCGGCAAGCAACGCGCTTTCGCGTAGCAAGCCGCCGGTTTTCTCGGTAAAGCCTGGGAAAAAGAAAAACTTCTGTAGGCCGTTGGACTGCAATGACGGCAAGCCATGGCAGCCTTCCACCCAATCCTCGGCGCTCAGGTACTCCAGATTCAGCCACAGCGATGGCCGTGGCCGCGCGGCCATCGCTTGCACGTAGTGATCTGGCAAGGTGCAGGCGAATGCCTCGATCACCACATCGGCGGCTGCTACCGGCTGCCAGGGCTGCGACCATTGGCATACCTCGACGCCGTTCTGCCATTGCTGCAACTGGCGGGCATCGGCAGCCGGGTAAATCCGCGCGAACGCATTGAGGTCGTCAACCCACAAACGCACCGCGCAACCCTGCTCCGCCACCAGTTGCCGGGCCAGGCGCCAGGTCACGCCGATGTCGCCGTAGTTATCCACCACGCTGCAGAAAATGTCCCACTTCACGCTAAAGCTTCCGAGCAAAAGATGGCGCAGTTTACTTCAGCGCAAAGAAAAGCCCGCCATAGGGCGGGCTAAAGGTGCGGAGCAGCACAGGAAAAAAACAGGCAACCGGGGAGTCGCCAAATACGCCAGGGGAGAGGCGTGAAAAACGTCAGGCAGCCAGCGATTCGACAGGCTTGCTGCGCAGCAGCGATTCAAAGGTCCAGAGGGTTTTGCTGGCGGCCGCGGCTTCGAACGAAGTAAACGGGCCGGAGCGCGCCACACCATCGACCATCACATACCAGCAGGCGAGCGTACCGTTGCTGCGCAGGGTGGCCGGAACGGCGCTGCCAACCACGGACATGATGTTGATGTGAGCCATAACCACCTCCAGGACACTGTATGGTGGCTACCTTACTGGCCACCCCGGGGCGGGCGGAAATCAGTAAGGTCGATAATGGCTATGCCTGAATCAGATTGGGCGAGAAAAATAAATCCGTAGGAGCCAGGGGGCGGCCTCCCGATTGCTGGCTCCTACGGGCTGTTAACCGAAAACAGTAACGGTCTGGCGGCTTAGCGCCACCAACTCACCGCTCGGCGTCCATAGCTGCGCGGCAACATGACCGTAGCCATCGCGGGCGTACTCGATTTGCGCCAGGTACGGGCACCAGTCTTCGGTGGTCAGCTTGGGCAGCGGCTGCACGAATTCGATGGTCCAGGTCAGCGAGCTGCCCGGTGCCGGGCTGCGCAAAAATGGCAGCACTGCCGGCGGCCAGGCATCCACCAGGGCCAGCAGATGGGCGACTTCTACGGCACTGACCTGCTCTTCCCCACGCAGGCGCACATAGCCGCCCATTTCCCGCGACGGCGTATTGCTGAAGGGCATGCCGCCGACCGCCCAGCGCATGGCCAGGTAGCGGGTAAATTCCGGGGTCACGCCTTTGACATAAGGCAACTCGGGGCTGTCATCGACGTTTTTCATCACCGGCGCCGGCAAGGCTGGCACGTCGATAGCCGACTCGCGCCCGGCGCCAAAACTGCCCTGCACAATGGTCACCACCTGGCCATTCTGCACAGCGCGGCCCAGCACCTGGCTGACCGCTTTGCCTTCACGCAGCACCTCAGCCTGCAGGCTGACCGGGGTGTCTACCGCCAACGGGCCGACAAAGGTAATGGCCAGCGAACGTACCGGACGGTCTGCCGGCACGGCAGCGCGCATGGCCTCGTACACCAGCATGGCCGCCAGCCCGCCAAACCCGGCGCGGCCCTGGCCCCATTCGCCAGGCACTACCACGGCGTCAGGGTTGCTGCGCACGGCGTTGATCAACTCGGAAAAGGTCATAGCACTCTCGGACGGAAAAAAGGCGTAGGTGATGGTAGGGGAAGTGCACGGCAGGACGGAAGCGCCGCAAAACGCCGGTTTAGCCAATTGGCCGGGGGATTAGGCCCTTTCGCCCAAGCACCGCGCTAGTCGCTCCAACGCCACATCGGCGCGCTGCTCGGCCTCGAGCAGTTCCTGCTGCCACTGCGCTACCAGCGGCGCCAACTCGGGCTCCTGCTCGGCGCGGGCCAGCCATTGCAAGCGGTCATGCCAGGCGCCCAGGGCGTTTTGCGCGCGCTTCAGGGCCTTGATGTGGTTGGGCGCGAAGTGGACCAGCTGCGGGTAGGCATCGGCGCAGTAGCGTACCCGCTTGATCAATAACCGCAGGCGGTGACGATCGTGGGCCGGGTCGGCCATCGCCGCGCCCAGGCGCTGGCTCTCCTTGCGCAACTGGCGAGTGACATAGGTTTTCAGGTGGTTGGGCGCGGTGTCATGCAGCGCCTGGCGAAAAAACGCCGGCCACAAATCCAGCGCCCGCTGCACACGCAACGCCTGGGCACTGCGCAAAAGCTCGGCGTACTGCTGCGGCAACAAGACTTGCCGTTCGCGGATCACCTGCGGCAAAGCACCCTGGCGCTGCAATTCGGCCAAAAGCACCTCGCTGTCGCGTACCGCGCTGCTGATACGCCCCAACTCGGCA
>JBCECW010000259.1:5272-6040 GCA_039207785.1 Pseudomonas sp.
CTCCGGCGTCGCCACCGCGAAGACGTGCAAGACGAGCTCGCCGACCGGATCCGCCGAGAACGCGCAGGACTCGCGGAGGTCGGCCCAGGTCGGATGGCGCGCGATCCGCTGGTCGCGCCGTCCCGCTTCGATCAGCTTGCGAAACGGCCGCAACAGGCTGCGCAGCTTGCGTACGGCAATGCGCACATCGTGCAGCGCTTCGCGATCGGTATAGGCTGCCATCCGCTCACGGCTGGCCAGCAGATTGACTTCCAACGCCAGCACCCGGGCGACCAAGGCATCGACAAAATCAGACATCAGGCAAAACCTCAGGTATCAGGAACGCTGCCATAAACGCAGCGGCAAGGCGCGGCGCAAGGCACGCAAGTGGCGTTTCAAGGGCTCCGGCGAAGTGGCGGCAGCGCCATAACGCTGCGCCTCGAAAGCCGCCGCAAAGGCCAGGATCGGTTGCCGCTGCGCCGGCAGTGCCAAGCCGGCACGCTGGGCAAAGGCCCGCGCGCCCTCCCCTGGCTGGCGCTGCACGCCATGGCGCGCCAGCAGCCGCTCGAAGCGTTGGAACAGGCGTTGCTGCATATCGCGCTCGCGGCGCCAGGGCTTGAATAGCCACAGCGCCACCAGCAGCAACACCGTGCCGCCACCGCCCACCAGCCATAGCACAAAGTCTTTGGCATCCAGGCGGCCAAACCAGTTCTGTAAAACTTCCAGCTGTGTGCCTTGCTGGTAATCCAGCACCCAGCGTTGCCAACCGTAGTTCAGGTTTTCCCAGCT
>JBCECW010000260.1:0-4719 GCA_039207785.1 Pseudomonas sp.
GCCGCAGAACAGCTCGGCGGTCTTCTCGGTGTCGTAGCGCGCCGAATGCGCTTCACGGCCATCGAAATCCATCCCGGCCGCCTGGCAGGCACGCGCCAGCACGGTTTGCCCGTAGGCGAGGCCGGCGAGGGTGGCGGTGTCGAAGCTGGAGAACGGGTGGAACGGATTGCGCTTCAGATCGTTGCGCGCCACGGCGGCATTGAGAAAACCCAAATCGAAGCTGCTGTTATGCCCCACCAGGATCGCGCGTTTGCAGCCGTTGGCTTTCAGGGCCTTGCGGATGCCACGGAAGATATCGGTGAGCGCCGACTCCTCGCTCACCGCCATACGCAGCGGGTGATCGAGCTTGATACCGGTGAATTCCAGCGCAGCCGCTTCGATATTGGCGCCTTCAAAGGGCTCGATGCGGAAGAAATAGGTGTGGTCCGGGAACAGAAAGCCTTTTTCATCCATGCCGACCGTGGTGGCGGCAATTTCCAGCAAGGCGTCGGTGGCGGCATTAAAGCCGCCAGTTTCGACGTCGACCACTACCGGCAGATAACCGCGAAAGCGTTCGGCCATCGGGTGGCGCGAACCGCTGCTGCCGCCGCTTTCCTGTTCGTCGTCGTAGTTATCTTCACTCACGCAGTTTGCTCCAGCAGGCGCCAGCGCAGTTTTTCACCGGCGCGCAGCGGGATAACGCTCAGTTCGCCAAGCGGCAAGCTGGTCGGGGCAGTCCATTCTTCACGGACCAGGGTTATGGTGTCGGTGTTACGCGGCAGGCCGTAGAAATCCGGGCCGTGCAGGCTGGCAAAACCTTCCAGCTTGGCCAGCGCATTGCGCTGCTCAAAGGCTTCGGCATACAGCTCGATCGCGGCATAGGCGGTGTAGCAACCGGCACAACCGCACGCGGCTTCCTTGGCATGCTGGGCGTGGGGCGCCGAGTCGGTGCCGAGGAAGAACTTGCCGCTGCCGCTGGTGGCGGCGTCCAGCAGGGCTTCCTGGTGCACATTGCGCTTGAGGATCGGCAAGCAATAGAAGTGCGGGCGAATGCCGCCCACCAGCATATGGTTGCGGTTATACAGCAGGTGATGCGCGGTGATGGTAGCGCCGACGTTGGCCGGGGCGCTGTTGACGAACTGCACCGCATCGCCGGTGGTGATGTGTTCAAACACCACTTTCAGGGTGGGGAAGCGCTCGACCACGCGGGTCAGGTGCTCGTCGATAAACACCTTTTCCCGGTCGAACACGTCGATTTCGCCGCGGGTCACTTCGCCATGCACCAACAGCGGCAGGCCGACTTCGGCCATCACTTCCAGCACATGGAAAATCTTGTCGACGCTAGTCACGCCCGAGTCGGAGTTGGTCGTGGCGCCAGCCGGGTACAGCTTGGCGGCATGCACAAAGCCCGAGGCCTTGGCGGCACGTACATCGTCAGGGCTGGTCAGGTCGGTGAGGTACAGCACCATCAGCGGTTCGAAGCGGCTGCCAGCCGGGCGTGCAGCGAGAATGCGCTGACGATAGCCATCGGCTTCGACTGCATTACGCACGGGCGGCACCAGGTTCGGCATGATGATGGCGCGGCCGAAGGTGCGCGCAACGTCGGCGACCGTGTGCGTCAGCACCGCGCCGTCGCGCAGGTGGATATGCCAGTCGTCGGGGCGCAGCAGGGTTAGGTGGTCAGTCATGGGGGGCAATACCAGATCAGCGAGATTTGGGCGGTAAAAACTGCTGCGAATGCTACCGGAAAAGCCTGAGAGCGGCACCCGCTATCAAGTTTTGCCGAAGCCAACCGATACCCACTCAGAATGCAGTAATTCCTTACGGAGCCTACCGTGCGCCAGCGCTATCTCGCCTTGTTCAGCCTTGTTGCCAGCCTGCCGGCCCTGGCGATCACCTTTCAGACGCGCGTGGAAAAGGTGGAATGGAAGGTCGATGGCGATCAGTTCGAGTGCCGTTTGTCGCAGGACATCACCGATTTTGGCCAAGGCCAATTCGTCCGGCGTGCCGGTGAACAGGTTACTTTCCGCCTGCAGGCTCGCGAGCGTTGGCTGGGCGCCGGGTCGGCAACCCTGATTGCCGCTGCCGCGCCTTGGCAGCCGGGGCGGGGCGATATCAACCTGGGCCTGGTCAGCATCGACAACGGTGCCATGCCCTTCAACAGCACTCAGCAACAAGGCACCCGTCTGCTTACTGGCTTGCTGGAAGGGCGCAGCCCCCTGGTGCGCCATCGCACCACGGACGGTGGCGAAGGCATCGAAGTGCGCTTGATGCCGGTGAAATTCAACAAGGCCTACCGCGATTACCTGGAATGCACCACCAAGCTGCTGCCGGTGAATTTCGACCAGATCAAGCAAGCGCAAATCAATTTCCCGGGCGGTGGCTCCGACCTCGACGATGTGTCCCGGGCCAAGCTGGAAATCATCCTGCAATATATGAAGGCCGATCCGAGCGTTAACCATATCGAGCTCGATGGCCATTCCGACAACGGCGGCAACCGCCTGACCAACCTGGATATGTCCCGCCGCCGCGGCCTGGCGGTGACCGAGTACTTCAAAGCCAACGGCATTCCCGAATCGCAGATCGTGTTGCGCTTCCATGGCGAACGTTATCCGCTGGTGCCCAATACCAATGCCGCCAACCGGGCGAAAAATCGCCGCGTGACCGTGCACTTGTCCCGCCAGCCGGTTGCTCCTGCGCCTGTTACGCCGGCAGCAGCGCCAATAAAACCGGCTGCCACGTCCTGATACGTCCGTCGTTTAGACGAAAGTAACCGTCGCTTCATCGTCATAAGCTGTCGCGCCTCTGTAAATTCTCGGACGCGGGCCGTAGAATCGCGGGTTTTCCGTAGAACCCCGTGGAGTGATGGCATGGCGGACGTAAAGAAGGTTGTCCTGGCATATTCCGGTGGCCTGGACACTTCGGTGATTCTCAAGTGGCTGCAAGACACCTATCAATGCGAAGTGGTGACCTTCACCGCCGATCTCGGTCAAGGCGAAGAAGTTGAGCCTGCTCGTGCCAAGGCACAGGCCATGGGCGTCAAGGAAATCTTTATCGACGACCTGCGCGAAGAATTCGTGCGTGATTTCGTCTACCCCATGTTCCGCGCCAACACCGTGTACGAAGGCGAGTACCTGCTGGGTACCTCCATCGCCCGTCCGCTGATCGCCAAGCGCCTGATCGAAATCGCCAACGAAACCGGCGCTGACGCCATTTCCCACGGCGCCACCGGTAAAGGCAACGACCAGGTTCGTTTCGAACTCGGCGCCTACGCCCTCAAGCCCGGCGTAAAAGTGATTGCCCCATGGCGTGAGTGGGACCTGCTGTCCCGCGAGAAGCTGATGGATTACGCCGAAAAGCACGCCATCCCGATCGAGCGCCACGGCAAGAAGAAGTCGCCGTACTCCATGGATGCCAACCTGCTGCACATCTCCTATGAAGGCGGCGTGCTGGAAGACACCTGGACCGAGCACGAAGAAGACATGTGGAAATGGACCGTCTCGCCAGAGGCCGCGCCAGACAAAGCCACCTACCTGGAACTGACCTACCGCAAAGGCGACATCGTTGCCCTCGACGGCGTGGAAATGACCCCGGCCACCGTGCTGGCCACGCTGAACAAGATCGGCGGCGAGAACGGTATCGGTCGCCTGGACATCGTCGAAAACCGCTATGTCGGCATGAAGTCCCGTGGCTGCTACGAAACTCCTGGCGGCACCATCATGCTGCGCGCCCACCGCGCCATCGAGTCGATCACCCTGGACCGCGAAGTCGCTCACCTCAAAGACGAGCTGATGCCCAAGTACGCCAGCCTGATCTACACCGGCTACTGGTGGAGCCCGGAGCGTCTGATGCTGCAACAGATGATCGACGCCTCCCAGACCAACGTGAACGGCGTGGTGCGCCTGAAGCTGTACAAAGGCAACGTCACCGTGGTCGGCCGCAAGTCCGATGACTCGCTGTTCGACGCCAATATCGCCACCTTCGAAGAAGACGGCGGTGCATACAACCAGGCGGACGCGGCGGGCTTTATCAAGCTCAACGCCCTGCGTATGCGTATCGCCGCTGGCAAGGGCCGCAAGCTGTTCTGATAAGCTTGCCCAGCCTGACCAAACCCCGGCCATGAGCCGGGGTTTGCATTTCTAAGCTCGAGATAACGGGCACTTGATGAGGAATCGACTGATGAGACTGCTGCATACCATGCTGCGTGTCGGCGATATGGATAAATCCATCGCGTTTTATACCGAAGTGCTGGGCATGACCCTGCTGCGCCGCAAAGACTATCCCGATGGCCAGTTCACCCTGGCATTCGTGGGCTACGGCAATGAAGCGGACAACAGCGTGATCGAGCTGACCCACAACTGGGGCGTCGAGAGCTATGAGCTGGGCACCGGCTACGGCCATATCGCCCTGGAAGTGGCCGACGTGTACAAAGCCTGCGAAGACATTCGCAGCCGCGGCGGCAAGATCACCCGCGAGCCCGGCCCGATGAAACACGGCACCAGCATTCTGGCCTTCGTTGAAGACCCGGATGGCTACAAGATCGAACTGCTGTCGCCGTCGCGCGGCGACTAACCGCCGATTTCGTCGCAATTTATGCGTATACGCCAGCATTCGTAGGAGCCAGCTTGCTGGCGAACCCTGCAAACAAAGAGCTTCGCCAGCAAGCTGGCTCCTACGAGTCGCCCAAAACCAAAAAACCCCGCCAAAGCGGGGGGTGTTTGTGGTTGGGGGCGTCCGCAA
>JBCECW010000260.1:4729-6036 GCA_039207785.1 Pseudomonas sp.
CGGGCCTATATTGTGTTTGGCGACTACAGATCAAAATCGTATTCGGCCAGTTGTTTGTGCAAGCGTCGCTCTTCCAAGAGGTTGTCGATGATTCGGCGCTTGGTCAGGTTGGTTTTGGCCACTTCAACGGGGGCCTCTACAACCTCGTCACCTTCATCGCTTACCACGTCTTCGTCGAGTTCCAGTTCTTCTTTGCTAGTGCTCATTGACGTCCACTCCCGGCTACAGGGCCATTGCAGGCTATGTGGAAACTACTGCGCTCGGTTAGGCGGCGTTAAAAACAGGCTCAAAATGCTCATTGGCTACAGCCAACTCCGCTTTTTCGCCTGTTTTTGCCTTGCCTAACCTTCGCTCGCTACGTTTTCACACAGCCTGTTTGGCGCACCTTATATCGGCAATTTCAGAACGGGTAAAAAAGATTTTTTCAATCGACTGTCAGGGAAATCTCAAATAAGTCAATCGTCCGATGTTTTGGCTTTGTATTCGCACAGGTCCTCGATCCGGCAACTGCCGCAACGCGGCTTGCGCGCCTGGCAAACGTAGCGGCCGTGGAGAATCAGCCAGTGGTGCGCATCCAGCAGAAATTCCTTGGGTACAAATTTGAGCAACTGTTTTTCCACCTCGACCACGTTCTTGCCGGGGGCGATGTTGGTGCGGTTACTCACCCGGAAAATATGCGTGTCCACCGCCATCGCCAATTGCCGGAAGGCGGTGTTAAGCACCACGTTGGCGGTCTTGCGGCCCACGCCCGGCAAGGCTTCCAGCGCCTCGCGGGTTTCCGGCACCTGGCTGCCATGCAGCTCGATCAGCAACCGGCAGGTTTCGATCACGTTCTTGGCCTTGCTGTTGTACAGGCCGATGGTCTTGATGTATTCGCTCAAGCCCTCGACGCCCAGGGCGTAAATCGCCTCGGGGGTATTGGCCACGGGATAGAGTTTGGCCGTGGCTTTATTGACGCTGACATCAGTGGCCTGCGCCGACAGAATCACCGCAATCAGCAATTCGAACGGCGTGCTATAGGCCAGCTCGGTCTTGGGCTCCGGATCGTCTTCGTGCAGACGGCGGAAGATTTCGTAACGTTTGGCGGCATTCATCAGGCGTTGGAGTCCGGGTTGGGGCGCAGGCTACGGGCAATGGCCCACAGCACGCCCAGCAATATAAAGGCGCCCGGGGCGAGGGCGAATAGCGGCAGGCCGGTAAAACCGGGCAGGTGCACGGGCCAGCTGGCCGCCGCCGGGCCGAATAGCCACTCGGCATGGCGCAGCAAGCTGCCGCCTCCCAGCACTTCGCGCAGCGCGCCCAGGAGC
>JBCECW010000261.1:0-2039 GCA_039207785.1 Pseudomonas sp.
TGCCGCGCTGGGCGACGCTGGCGAAGCCGGCGCCGATCTCCACGCCCTTGACCGCGTTGATGCTCATCAGCGCGTGGGCCAGCTCGGCGTCCAGGCGGTCGAAAATCGGCTCGCCCAGGCCCGGCATCACGCCGTCGGCGACCACGGTGATTTTCGCCCCGACCGAATCCTGGTCGCGGCGCAGCTGGTCCATATAGGCTTCCAGCTCCGGCACCTTGGCCGGGTCGGGGCAGAAAAACGCGTTGTCTTCGACGCTGTCCCAGGTTTTGAACGGGATTTCGATCGGGCCCAGCTGGCTCATATAGCCGCGCACCTGAATACCAAAGCCGGCCAGCACCTTCTTGGCGATGGCGCCGGCGGCCACACGCATGGCGGTTTCGCGCGCCGAGCTACGGCCACCGCCACGGTAATCGCGGGTGCCGTATTTATGGTGGTAGGTGTAGTCGGCGTGGGCCGGACGGAACAGATCCTTGATCGCCGAGTAGTCCTTGGACTTCTGGTCGGTGTTGCGGATCAGCAGGCCGATGGCGCAGCCGGTGGTCCTGCCCTCGAACACCCCGGAGAGAATCTCGACCTCGTCGGCCTCCTGGCGCTGGGTGGTATGGCGGCTGGTGCCCGGCTTGCGGCGGTCAAGGTCGATCTGCAAATCGGCTTCGCTGAGCTCGAGCCCAGGCGGGCAGCCGTCAACGATAGCCACCAGGGCCGGGCCATGGCTTTCGCCAGCGGTGGTGACAGTGAACAGCTTGCCGTAGGTATTGCCGGACATGCAGGGCGCTCCGCGAAATCAGCCAAAAGCAGGGGTACAAAAACAGGAGGCGGAGTATACCTGCGCCACCGGGCCAGTTCACCCTAGAACCTTATTCCATCTGCTGCGTCCAAACGGCAACCTCCTTCTATGTAGTGCCTTCGATGCCGCGAGCCTTTGTTGTACTGCTGTTCTGCCTGCTGCCCACCCTGGCCTCGGCGCAAGCCTTTAGCGTGCTGCAACGGCCCATCAGCCTGCTGACCGCCAACGGCGAATTATTCGGCACCCTGCTACGGCCCAAGACCGACCAACCGGTGCCCGTGGTGCTGCTGATTGCCGGCTCCGGGCCCACCGACCGCAACGGCAACAACCCCGAAGGCGGCAATAACGACAGCCTGAAACTGCTGGCGCAAACCCTGGCCCGCCACGGGATCGCCAGCGTGCGCTATGACAAACGCGGTATCGCCGCCAGCCGCCCCGCCACCCCGGACGAGCGCGACCTGAGCGTGGAGCAGTATGTGCAGGACGCCGTGGGCTGGGGTCGCCAGCTCAAGGCCGACCCGCGTTTTTCCACGCTGACCCTGGTGGGCCATAGCGAAGGCGCGCTGATCGCCACGCTGGCGGCGCCGGCGGCGGGCGCCGATGGCGTGGTGTCGATGGGCGGCAGCGGGCGGCCTGTCGATCAGGTATTAAAGGAACAACTGCGCGAGCACCTGCCGGCGCCGTTGCTGCCGCAGAGCCTGTGGCTGATCGAGCAGCTGAAAAGCGGCAAAACCGTGGCCGCCGTGCCGCCCGATCTGCAGGTACTGTTTCGCCCCAGCGTGCAGCCCTATCTGATTTCCCTGTTTCGCCAGGACCCCGCCGCCGCCTTTGCCCGCCTGACAATGCCGGCGCTGATCGTGCAAGGCAGCCACGATATGCAGGTGGATGTCGCCGATGCCCAGGCACTGGCCGCCGCCAATCCGAATGCGCAGCTGGCGGTGATTGGCGGTATGAACCATGTGCTGCGCATTGTCGCCAATGAGCCCAAGGCGCAGCTGGCCTCCTATAACAATCCCAAGCTGCCGCTGGCCAATGAACTGAGCGAACGCCTGGTGGCGTTTGTATCGGGCTTGAAGTAATAGCACTGCGCCAGCCTCAAGCAGTGCCAGGGATAGCCGATAGCAAGCAGGACTAGTACGCTCGTACGTGCATGTGTAACCGCTTTCGGACCACGCCCATGGCAGACAGCCCTACCGAACAAGAACAAGCGCCGCCTCCCGAGGAGACCGCCGTCGTCGAGGTCAGCGAAGCG
>JBCECW010000261.1:2049-6035 GCA_039207785.1 Pseudomonas sp.
CCTGGCTCCCCTGCCCGCCGACCGCTACACCGGCCCACGCCCTTTGCGTTTTGTGCAACTGGGCCGCCTGGCCCGCCACAGCCCCGACCAAAGCTTTCTGCGCCTGACCATCAGCCTGCCCGGCATCATGACCCGCAAGCGCGACAACGTGCTGGAAGTGTGGATTGACCACCGCAACAAAGAAGTACGCTTTGGCCCGGACCAGGGCCTGCATATCGAACCGCTCAACCGTGGGCTGGGGCGTTTTCTTCTGGCCCAAGGCATCGCCTGGGCCCAGCAGCGCTGCGCGCACTACACCGTAGAAGGTGGGGCCCTGGCGATGAAGGATGTGCTGAGCGAAGACGCGCGCCTGCGCCGCGATCACTTTCTCAAGGCCCAGGGTTTCGACATCGACTATGCCGACGCCCAGCAAGCCAAGGCCACCTACTCCGCCGACCGTGTCAGCAACCTGCGCAGCGACTGGAACAAGGAAAAGGTGCAAAGCATCGAGCTGATGGACGCCGCCGCCATGCTCGAAAACGCCGACCACAACCTGCGCGAGCAGGACGCAAAAATCGTTAAACAGCAGCAACGCATCGACAGCCTGCGCCGAGAAGACGGCACGCAGCGCTTTACCATTGCCTGCCTGGTGGCGTTTTGTGTGTTTCAGGCGGGGTTATTTATCTGGATGGCTTCCAGATAGAGTCAAATGCCGTTCACCCCTCTCCCACTTGTGGGAGAGGGGCAGGGGGTGAGGGCAGGCCCAACGTAACTCTTCTCAAACCGAAGCCAAAAGCCCCTCACCCGCCCTTCGGGCACCCTCTCCCGCAAGCGGGAGAGGGGAAAAATCAAACCCGTGAGGCAAACAACTGCTGATGCACCCGGCACTGCTCGGCACTGAGCAAAAACACCCCGTGCCCGCCATTTACAAAATCCAGCCAGGTGAAATCCACCTCCGGGTACAGCGCCTCGACGTGCACCTGGCTATTGCCCACTTCCACCACCAGCACGCCCTGCTCGCTCAGGTGGTCAGCGGCCTCGGCCAGCATGCGCCGCACCAGGTCCAGGCCATCATTACCGCAGGCCAGGCCCAGCTCCGGTTCGTGGTGGTATTCGGGCGGCATATCGGCGAAGTCTTCGGCGTCGACATAGGGCGGGTTGGATACGATCAAGTCGAAACGCTGCCCCGGCAAACCGCCAAAGCCATCGCCCTGTACCGTGAATACGCGGTCTTCCAGGCCGTGGCGCTCGATATTCTGGTTGGCCACTTCCAGTGCTTCGAACGACAGATCGGCCAGCACCACTTCGGCCTCGGCGAACTCGTAGGCGCAGGCAATGCCGATGCAGCCCGACCCGGTGCACAGGTCGAGAATGCGCAGCGGCGTATCCGGCAGCCAGGGGCTGAAGCGTTGCTGGATCAGCTCGGCAATCGGTGAGCGCGGAATCAGCACGCGCTCATCGACAATAAACGGCAACCCGCAAAACCACGCCTCGCCGAGCAGGTAGGCGGTGGGCACGCGGTCTTCGATACGTTGCTTGAGCAAGGTGTGCAGGTGGTCGCGCTCGTCGTCTTCCAGGCGGCAGTCGAGGTAGGCATCGGCGATTTCCCACGGCAGGTGCACGGCGCCCAGCACCAGTTGCCGCGCGTCATCCCAGGCGTTGTCGGTGCCATGGCCGAAAAACAACTCTTCGGCGTGAAAGCGGCTGACCGCCCAGCGAATGTGGTCACGCAGGGTACGCAAACGGGAAGTCGAAACGGTCACAGCGGCATCTCCAAGGTCAAGGCCGGCAGTTTAGCCGAAGGTGCAACGGCCTCGGTTGCTTTCTTGTGCCGCCCTGCAAGCAGCGCAAACCCTGGGGTAGCACAGGCGTACAAGCAAAAAGGTTCACAGCCATCGCTTGTGGGGTGACAATGGCGGCCATTCGCGTCTGTCAGGAGCCAAGACATGTCCCAACCGCAAACCTTACTCCAGCTCACCGGCCGCAGTTACGCGCCGGCCAACCTGAGTAATGCCTGCCTGCTGATCATCGATGCGCAAGAGGAATACCGCAGCGGCGCCATGCCCCTGCCCGGCCTGGATGAGGCCATCGCCGAAATCGCCACCCTGCTGACTACCGCCCGCGCCAACGGCACACCGATCGTGCACGTCAAGCACCTGGGCGTACCCGGCGGGTTCCTCGACCCGCAAGGCCCGCGCGGCCGCTTTATGCCCGAGCTGGCGCCGCTGCCGGGCGAGACCATCGTGGAAAAACGCCTGCCCAATGCCTTCTCCGGCACCGACCTGCATGCGCGCCTGGAAAGCGTCGGCCGCCTGGACCTGATCATCTGCGGCTTTATGACCCATTCCAGCATCAGCACCACGGTGCGTGCCTGCAAAGACTACGGTTACCGTTGCACCCTGGTGGACAGCGCCTGCGCCACCCGCGACCTGCCCTATGGCGACGGCGTGATCCGCGCGGCCGAGGTGCACCGTACCGAAATGGCGATTCTGGCGGATAACTTCGCGGCGCTCGTCAGCCACGCCAAAGCCTTGATCTAAGGCAAACCAGCAGGCCCGCCAAGCGGGCCAAATGCGCGCCCCGAGGCGGTAAATCCATAGCGAGCCGGGTGTGTTTCGGAACCTAGGCTGCGTGCTCCGGTCATACCGCCGACACCCTGAAAGGAAAGCGCAATGAAATTGTCCGATGGTTTCGACGCCCGACGCCTGCGCCCACGTGGTCCTGGGAGCTGGCGCTGGCGCATCGCCGCCGCGCTTTCGGCACTCTTCGCCATGCTTGGCATCCTGCTGGCCATGGCCGGCGCCGCCACCCTGCTTGGCCGTCCACCTGCATTGGGCGGCCTGAATGACACACCGGGCAGCGCCACGGTGATTCTGCTGTTCGGTTTGTTCCTGCTGTGGCTGGGCGTGGCCGCCTGGCGCCGCTGCCGTCGCCGCCTGCGCCGGCCCAGTGACCTGGCCTTGGCGCCACACCTGATGAAGAAACACGATTGAGGGCGGCGTGAACGGTCGCCGCACAATGGGTAGACTAGGCCCCATTCGCGGAGACCTCCCATGCAAGACGACGATTTTTCCCTGTTCCAAGCCGAAACTCGCGGCATCAAACCCCTGCAACACGACCGTGCCGAAACCGGCAAACCCAAGGCCGACCGCGCCCGCGTGCAGGCCTTGCGCCAGGCCGCGACCATCTCCGAAGGGGTGACCCGGGTGGATGGCCTGTCCGACCAGTTCGTTATCGACGTCGGCGCCGAAGACCCGCTGTACTGGGCGCGCGACGGCGTGCAAGACGGCCAGATGCGCAAACTCAAGCTGGGCCAGGTGAGTTTCGAAGGCAGCCTGGACCTGCACGGCATGAACGTGGAGAAAGCCCGCGACACCCTGTGGGAGTTTCTCGCCGAGGCCAACAAGCTGGAAATCCGCTGCGTACGGGTTACCCATGGCAAGGCGGTGCGTATGGACGGCAAGCGGCCAATGATCAAAAGCCACGTCAACACCTGGCTGCGCCAGCACCCGGGCGTGCTCGGTTTCACCTCCTGCCTGGCCAAACACGGCGGCACCGGGGCGATCTATGTACTGCTTAAACGCACCATGATGGATGGCCGCGACGAGTAAAAAGCTACAACCCTCTGGGAACGTGGCGGCATATCTGAATAACCCTGGCGTGCTGTGCGCTTGCAAGCCACCGCTTGGGGCCCTACCCTGCGTCTCTGCTCAATTACCAATGCCTTACAGGTAGATCCATGTCCCTGGAACAGAACTACACCGCGATCCTTAGCCAACTGGGTGAGGACGTTTCCCGCGAAGGCCTGCTCGACACGCCCAAACGTGCCGCCAAAGCCATGCAGTACCTTTGCCGCGGTTATGAACAGACCCTGGAAGAAGTTACCAACGGTGCGCTGTTCAGCTCCGACAGCAGCGAAATGGTGCTGGTCAAGAACATCGAGCTGTACTCGCTGTGCGAACACCACCTGCTGCCGTTTATTGGCAAGGCCCATGTGGCCTATATCC
>JBCECW010000262.1:0-6022 GCA_039207785.1 Pseudomonas sp.
CGCTGCTGGACAAGGCGCTGTTTACCCAGCACCAGCACCCGGCGCGCAAGCTGCTCAATGCCATGGCCCAGGCCGGGGTGCTGTATGGCGGCGAAGAAGACGACCGCGGCCTGCTGGCGAAAATCCACTGGGTGGTGGAACGGGTTATCCAGGGCTTCGATGGCGACCCCAAGCTGTTCGACAGCCTGCTGGAAGAATTCAACGAATTCACCACCAACCTGCAACACAAGGTGGCCCTGCGCGAGCGCCGTGCAGTGGAAGCCGCCAAGGGCCGCGACAAACTGCTCGGCGCCCGCCAGCAAGCCGTGGACATCATCGCCCGCGCCCTGGCCAATCGGCAGCCGCCGCCGCTGATTCGCAACTTCCTGGAGCTGACCTGGACCGACGCCCTGGTCTTCGTCCTGCTGCGCCATGGCGAACGCAGTGCCGAATGGCAGCGCTATAGCGAAGTGGCCGAGCAGCTTGCATGGAGCAGTACGCCGCTAAATGCCGCCGGTCAGGAGCGCCTGCAGGCCATTCGCGTGCAACTGCTGGAAGACCTGCGCAAGGGCCTGGAGATTCTCGGCGGCTACCACGAGGACGGTATTCGTCGCCTGCTGCAAGATATCGTCGCTTGCCAGCATGCCGTGCAGGCCAAGCAACCGCAGGTGGCCGCCAAGCTCAATCCGGTGCTGCCGGAAAGCCCGCTGGGCGCCATGCTAGGGGAAGACGCCGCCCTGGTCAGCGCCGCACCACAGGCCTCGGGGCTGTCGTATCAGGCACAACTGATCGCCAAGGAACTGGGACGTATCGAATTTGGTACCTGGTTTGAGTTTGTCGATGGCGCGCAGGTGCGTAACCTGAAGCTGTCATGGTTTAGCCCGACCACGCACAACTATATGTTCGTCGACCATAGCGGACAGCGCGTGGCGATCAAACCGCTGACAATTTTAGCCAACGAGATGGAACAAGGTTTGGTTCGCATCCTCCAAACGGAGCGCGGGGCCCCTCTGGTGGACCGTGCCCTTACCGCCATCTACCGGGTGTTGCAGCGCTTCACCGGTCGCGCCGAACAAAGTTAAGGAGCCGTAATGGACGATCGTCGCCAGCACAGCCGCCACGCCGCTGAGCTGCATCTGGAAGTGTACGACCTGCATACCGAGCGCCATCTGGGCCGCGTGGTAGACCTGTCTATCGAAGGTTTTATGATCTTCGGCGACTGCCCGCAGGAGGCCGACGCACTGCTGGAATGTCGCCTGGTGTCGTACCCGCCGGTAGAAGGCCTGACCGAAGTGCGCCTGGGCGCAGACTGCCTGTGGAGCCGGCCAGGTGCCGACGGCCAGCACTGCTGGTCGGGCTTTCATATCATCGACCTGGCCGAAGACCAGGCCGTGTTGCTTGAAGGCCTGCTCAAGCGCTTGTGATCGTGCGGGATGGCCGGGCTACATTGCGCTTGCCGGACCACCGCTTGGTGCGCCGAGCACACCCTACAAGAGCAATCGCAGGTCCCGTAGGGTGTGCTCCGCGCACCATTGCATTGACCGAGACCCGACAAGATACAAGCAGCAAACAGCCACAAAAAAGCCCCGCACTTGGCGGGGCTTTTTGTTAGGCGCGGGGCTTAGGCGAAGACAATCTCGTCGCCATCCACCACACCGGTCACCGTGCTCCCAGGCATGAATTTGCCGCCCAGGATCAACTGCGCCAGCGGGTTTTCGATCCAGCGCTGCACCGCACGTTTCAACGGCCGCGCGCCATACACCGGGTCGTACCCCACCGCGATCAGCTTATCCAACGCCTCATCGCTCAACTCCAGGCTCAGCTCGCGCTCGGCCAGGCGTTTACGCAGACGACCCAGCTGGATTTGCGCAATACCGGCGATCTGGTCACGGGCCAACGGCTCGAAGATCACCACTTCGTCGATCCGGTTGATGAACTCGGGGCGGAAGTGGCTGCTCACCGCATCCATCACCGCCGCGCGCTGCGCTTCCGGATCGCCGACCAGGTCCTGGATCTGCGCCGAGCCCAGGTTCGAGGTCATCACGATCACCGTATTGCGGAAGTCCACGGTACGGCCATGGCTATCAGTCAGGCGACCATCTTCCAGCACCTGCAACAGCACGTTGAACACATCCGGGTGGGCCTTCTCGACTTCGTCCAGCAGCACCACCGAGTACGGTTTACGGCGCACGGCTTCAGTGAGGTAACCGCCCTCTTCATAGCCGACATAGCCTGGCGGCGCACCGATCAAACGGGCCACCGAGTGTTTCTCCATAAACTCGGACATATCGATGCGCACCAGCGCTTCTTCGGTGTCGAACAGGAATTCGGCCAGGGCCTTGCACAGCTCGGTCTTGCCCACCCCGGTAGGGCCCAGGAACAGGAACGAACCGCTGGGGCGATCCGGGTCTGCGAGGCCAGCTCGCGAGCGGCGCACGGCACTGGCCACGGCCGACACGGCTTCGTGCTGACCAATCACCCGCTGATGCAGCAGGCCTTCCATATTCAGCAGTTTTTCCCGCTCGCCTTCGAGCATTTTCGCCACCGGAATACCGGTCCACTTCGAGACCACTTCGGCAATTTCTTCCTCGGTCACACGGCTACGCAGCAACTGGTTTTCGGTTTTGCCGTGCTGGTCGACCATCTGCAGGCTGCGTTCCAGGTCCGGGATGATGCTGTATTGCAGCTTGGCCATCTGCTCCAGGTCGCTACGCCGACGCGCGGTTTCCAGCTCTTGGCGAGCCTGCTCGATTTTCTGCTGGATCTGCGCCGAACCCTGCACCTCGGCTTTCTCCGACTTCCAGATATCCTCGAGGTCAGCGTATTCGCGCTCGTACTTGGCGATATCTTCCTGCAGCTTGTCCAGGCGCTTGAGCGCGGCGTCATCGCTTTCTTTTTTCAGCGCCTCACGCTCCACCTTCAGCTGGATCAGGCGGCGTTCCAGGCGATCCAGCACTTCCGGCTTGGAGTCGATTTCCATACGGATACGGCTGGCCGCCTCGTCCATCAGGTCGATGGCCTTGTCCGGCAACTGGCGGTCGGTGATATAGCGATGGCTCAGCTTCACAGCCGCGATCAGCGCGCCGTCGGTAATGGCGACCTTGTGATGCACTTCGTAGCGCTCTTTAAGGCCACGCAGGATGGCGATGGTGTCTTCCTCGCTTGGCTCATCCACCAACACTTTCTGGAAACGCCGCTCCAGCGCCGCATCCTTTTCGATGAACTGGCGGTATTCGTTCAGCGTGGTGGCGCCCACGCAATGCAGCTCGCCACGGGCCAACGACGGCTTGAGCATATTGCCGGCATCCATCGCGCCTTCGGCTTTGCCGGCGCCGACCATGGTGTGCAGCTCGTCGATAAACAGAATGACGCGGCCTTCCTGCTTCGCCAGTTCGTTGAGTACACCTTTGAGGCGCTCTTCAAACTCGCCGCGGAATTTGGCACCGGCAATCAATGCGCCCATATCCAGGGACAGCAGGCGCTTGTCTTTCAGCCCATCCGGCACTTCGCCGTTGACGATGCGCTGGGCCAGGCCTTCGGCAATCGCGGTTTTACCCACGCCCGGCTCACCGATCAGCACCGGGTTGTTTTTGGTCCGGCGTTGCAGCACCTGGATGGTGCGACGAATTTCATCGTCGCGGCCGATCACCGGGTCAAGCTTGCCGTCTTCGGCACGCTTGGTCAGGTCGACGGTGTATTTATCCAAGGCCTGGCGCGATTCTTCGACATTCGGGTCGTTGACCGCATCGCCGCCGCGCAGGTTATTCACCGCGTTTTCCAGAGCCTTTTTACTCACACCCTGGCCGAGCAGCAGTTTGCCCAGCTTGGTGGTGTCATCCAGGGCGGCCAGCAGCACCAGTTCGCTGGAAATAAATTGGTCTCCCTTCTGCTGCGACAGGCGATCGGCCTGGTTCAGCAGGCGCGCCAGGTCTTGCGACAGGTTGACGTCGCCCGTGGGGTTCTGGATTTTGCCCAGATGGTCGAGCTCTTTGGTCAGCGCCTGGCGCAGGCTGTTGACGTCAAAACCGGTCTGCATCAGCAGGGGCTTGATCGAGCCGCCCTGCTGGTCAAGCAAGGCCTGCATCAGGTGCAAGGGCTCGATGGCAGCGTGGTCCATGCCAACGGCCAGGGATTGGGCGTCGGATAACGCCAACTGCAATTTGCTGGTTAAACGATCAATTCGCATAGGTTCACCTTCCTCTATAGGGCAGCCGGCGCAGTGAACGCACCTGATAAAAAATGTCTGCCGAGATGCTCAAGTAAGTGAGGCCGATTGTTGGAGATTCAAGGTGGGTGGGGGAACGGCGTGTAATTGACTGTAGCCGTAGGATGGGTAGAGCGGAGCGAAACCCATGCTGCGTGCACCGAGCTCAACATCGCGATGGGTTTCGCCAAAGGCTCTACCCATCCTACGAGAGGCGCAGCCGGGTTTAGGGCGCGAGCCAGACCAGGGAAGCGAAGCGGCCGGTGCGCGCAGCGCGGCGATAGGAGAAAAAGCGCGGGTCGGTGACGGTGCAGAAACCGCCGCCATACACGGCGGTAACACCACGCACAGCCAGACGCAGGCGCGCCAGCTGGTAGATATCGGCGAGGTATTTCCCGGTATTGGCGCTGGGTACAAACGCCTGCGCAGCCCCAGGCACGTCCATAAACGCTTCGCGCACCTCGGGGCCGACCTCGAACGCCTGCGGGCCGATGGCCGGGCCGAGCCATACCAGCACGTCGTTCGGTGCAATGGCGAGGGCATCGAGCGTGGCTTCCAGCACACCATTGGCCAGCCCGCGCCAACCGGCGTGGGCAGCCGCCACACGGGTGCCGGCGCGGTCGCAGAACAAAGCGGGCAGGCAATCGGCAGTCATGGCGGTGCAGGCGATGCCGGGGGTAGCAGTCCAACTGGCATCTGCCTCGGGCACTGCGGTGGGATCTGCAGCGGTCACAACAACGCCATGCACCTGCTGCAACCAGGCTGGCTGGCAGTTCAGGCGCTGGATCAGGGAATGGCGGTTGGCGGCAACGGCAGCCGCGTCGTCGCCGACATGGTTGCCGAGGTTGAAGCTATCGAAAGGCGCGTGGCTGACACCACCGGCGCGGGTGGTGACGCAGGCCTTGACCTGCGCGGGAGCGGGCCAGTCCGGCGTCAGCCAGCCTGGCAGGTCATCAGCCGACAAAGGCTTCGCGGTCCTGGCGCAGCAGCGACAGCAGCCAGACAAAGTCGTCAGGCAGCGGCGATTCCCACTTCATGCGCTGGCCGCTGACCGGGTGCGTCAGCTCGAGGAAGCGCGCATGCAGGGCCTGGCGCGGAAACTCTTTAAGCGCCTGCACCATGGTCGGGTTGGCCGCTGGCGGAATGCGGAAACGACCGCCGTACGCCGGGTCACCCACCAGGGGGAAATTGATATGGGCCATATGCACGCGGATCTGGTGCGTGCGACCGGTTTCCAGCTTGACCCGAGTGTGGGTGTGCGAGCGGAAGCGCTCCAGCACGCGGTAATGACTGATGGCTTGCTTGCCGCCTTCCATCACCGCCATGCGTTGACGCTGCTGGCCGTGGCGACCAATCGGCGCGTCGATTTTGCCACCGGCGGTAATCACGCCGATCACAATGCATTCATAGATACGGCTGACCGAACGCTTTTGCAGCTGATCGACCAGTTGGGTCTGGGCCTGGATATTTTTTGCCACCACCATCAGGCCGGTGGTGTCTTTGTCCAGACGGTGGACGATGCCGGCACGCGGCACATTGACGATATCCGGCACATGGTGAAGCAAGGCGTTGAGCAAGGTACCGCTCTGGTGGCCAACGGCGGGATGTACCACCAGGCCGGCGGGTTTGTTGATCACCAGGATGTCGTCATCTTCATAGACGATATCCAGGGCGATATCTTCAGCCACCCATTCGCCCTGGGCTTCCTGCTCGGCATCGAGCTCCAGCACGCTGCCGCCATGCACGATATCGCGAGGGCGAACCACCTCGCCATCCACCGTCAACAGGCCTTCTTTGATCCAGGCGGTAAGGCGCGAACGCGAGTGTTCACTGAAGAGT
>JBCECW010000263.1:0-6020 GCA_039207785.1 Pseudomonas sp.
GAACAGCGTGGCGTGCATTTTCGAGATCAGCGCGTTGTCCAGGAACAGGCGGAAATGCGACAGGCCGTCCTGGGGGTAATGCACCTTGATCGGCACCCAGCTCATCGGCTGGTTGCGCCAGCTCAGGCGCACGAGGATCTCGGTGTCGAAGTCCATGCGCTTGCCAATGGCCACGCTGTTGATCAGCGCCAGGGTCGGGGCCAGCGGGTAGATGCGAAAGCCGCACATGGAGTCGCGGATTTGCAGCGACAGGCTGTTGATCCATACCCACACATGGGTGAGGTAGCGGGCATACAGGCGGCCTTTGGGCACGCTGTGGTCGTACTGGGGATAACCGCAGATCAGGGTGTGCGGTTGCGCGGCGGACTGCTGCAGAAACTGGTTGAGGTTGCTCAGGTCGTGCTGGCCATCGGCGTCCACTTGCAGGGCATGGCTAAAGCCCAGCGTGGCCGCTTCGCGCAGGCCGGCCATCACCGCGCCGCCCTTGCCCTGGTTGACCGGCAGGTGCACCACGTAGGTATCCGGCTGTTCACCCAGTTGGTCGATGACCACGGTACAGGCCGGGCTCGATGCATCGTTGACCAGCACGCACGGCAGGCCGGCGGCGCGCAGGGCATCGACCACGGCGGGCAGGGCGTGTTCGTGGTTGTACACCGGGATCACGGCGCACACCGTGTGCCGCTGCGGGGCGGGCTCAGGCAGGGACACGCGCGGCCTCCAGCAGAATGCGCCCGGAGGAGCAGGCAGCGTCGCCATTGCGGTAGCTGAAGTACAGCTTGCCGCGCTCGGCATCGAAGCGCAGGGCCAGTTGCAGACGATCACCGGGGCGCGCCAGTTGCTGGAACTTCAGCACTTCCATGCCGCAGAAGCGTGGCGGCAAGTCCATCAAACTACGGGCCAGGGTTTGCGCCCAATCCACCTGCACCACGCCCGGCAGGATCGGCGTGGCGGGGAAGTGGCCGCTGAAATGGGCGAGGTCCAGGGGCACATCCAGTTGCAGCTGCCATTCGCCGTTTTCCTCAACCTGGCTGACCACTTCCGGCAGCAGCGTGCGTGGGGCGTAGAGCAGTTGTTCGAGCGTGGCTTGCGGCAGCTTGCCTTGCGCGTTCAGCGGCAGATGACGCACCAGGCGCCAGCGCCGTGGCAGGGCCAAGGCAATGCAGTGGGGGCTCAGGTGCTGGCGTAGGCTGTCGGTCAGCGCGCGGCGACCGCCATTGCGCAGGGCATGTACGCCGGCGTCGTTCAGGGCGACCAGGGCGCCGAGGTAGGCGCGTTTGTCCTGCACCACCCCAAAGCGTGCATCCGCCACCCAGGGGTGGCTGGCCAATGCCTGTTCGAGCATGGGCAGGGAGATACGTTTTTCTTCCAGCTTGACGATCCGGTCCAGGCGCCCGAGCAACTCGAAGCGCCCATCGGCCTGCAAGGCGGCGCCATCGGCGGTCTGTTCGGTATGGCCGGGAGCCAGGTACGGCGAGCGGATAAACAGCGCGCCTGCGTCGTTCAGGCCCAGTTCGACATTGGCAAACGGCGTCCACAGCGAGCCGCCCTGGCGCCAGGCGATGCCGCCGGTCTCCGAGCTGCCGAAGATTTCCGTGGGCACTTGGCCCAGCAGCTCGCCCAGTTGCACGGCAGTTTCCGCCGGCAGGGCGCCGCCCGAGGAAAACACCCGGCGTACACGGCCCAGGGCCTGCCAGTCGAGGTTGTCGCCCATGCGCTTGAGCAGTGCCGGGCTGGCGATCCAGGCGAAGCTGGCGTGGGCCAGGCTGTGGCGTTGCAGGTCTTCGGGGAACGGCTGGGCGCGGCGGACAACCACGCGGCCGGCGCACAGTGGCCAGAGCACGCGAAACAGCAGGCCGTAGATATGCTGCGCGGCCACGCTGCCGACGATCACTGCATCGCCCAGTTCGGCGCCCCACAGGGCTTCCAGGCCCAGTACCTCGGCGTGCATCTGCCGCAGGGTCTTGTCGATCAGCTTGGGCTCGCCGCTGGAGCCGGAGGTGCACAGGGTCAGGCCGACAAAATCCAGGTCCAGCTCGGCCGCCGGCAGTGGTTCGGCATATAGCTCGGCCAGGCGGGTATCGCCGTCCTGCTCACTTATCCACAGGTCGACATGGGGCGCCAGGCGCTCGCGGCTCTGCGCCTGCAAGTCGGCAGGCAGCAGCACGCGCACGCCGGCGCGCCAGGCGCCGAGCAGGGCGATGGCCAGTTCGGCGCTGTCGTCCAGGTGCACGGCCAGGTGGCGTACGCCACGCTCTTGCAGGCCGGCGGCCAGGCTCAGGGCCTGCACGCAGAGGTCGGCGTGCAGCAGCTCGGGCTCCACTGCCACCGGGCGGTGCAGCACCGGGGTGAGCAGGTCTTGCAGGTTTAACCACTTCATACTTGGCACTTTATGCATGGCCTCGCACACGTTGGCGCACCAGCCATTCAGCGGCGAACAACATGCCCATCAAAACGTAGGAAATCAGCCCGGTGTACAGGGTCCACCAGCTCAGCGGCGCCCAGAGGGTCAGGGCGCTGACCAGCACGGCGTTGAAGGCAAAGAAGCCGACCCACACCTGGGTGACCTGGCGGGTATAGGCAATCGCCACCTCGGGCAGCTCGGGCTCGCGCAGCCGCGCCAGGCGCTCGACCATCGGCGGGCCGTATTTCAGGCTGAAGCCGAACAGGGCCAGGCCAAACAGGCTGATCAGCGCCGGGTACCAGCGCAGCAGCGTCGGGCTGTCCACCAGCCCCAGCAGCAGGCAGAAACTCAAGGCGGCGATGGCCATGCCGCGGCTGCCGGGTTTCTGCCCCTGGGCGAGAAAACGCGCCAGCCACAAACCACCCAGCAGCAGCGCAAAGAAGCGCGGCGCCAGGTGTTGCTGGCCGTAGTACACGGCAAAGGGGTAGGCCAGCCCGGCCACCAGCAGCACCAGGCCAATCAGGCGGTTCATACCCGGCTCATCAAGCGGCGGGGGCGTTGACCAGGCGGAACACCGCCTCGACCACGTCACCGACAGTACGCACGGCCTTGAAATCCTCGGCGGCCAGCTTCTTGCCGGTTTTGCGCTTGATATGGTCGATCAGGTCGACGGCGTCGATGCTGTCGATTTCCAGGTCTTGGTACAGGTTGGCTTCCAGGGTGACGCGCTCGGGTTCGAGTTCGAACAGTTCGACTAGCGACTCGCGCAGGGTGCTGAAAATTTCGTCACGGTTTTGCATGGTGGTCTCTCTTACGCGGCTTGCTGTGCGGAAACGAACACAGCGAGGCTGGCCACGTTGGCAAAATGCTTGCGGGTGTCTTTGGCGTCGGCGTCGATCTTGAAGCCGAAGCGCTTCTGGATGGCCAGGCCCAGTTCCAGGGCGTCTACCGAATCCAGCCCGAGGCCTTCGCCGAACAGCGCCATGTCGGCGTCGATATCGTCGGGGCCGATGTCTTCAAGGCCAAGGGCCTCGATAATCAGGTTTTTTATCTCAAGCTGCAGATCGCTCATCTTTGGCGAGCTCCTTAATAAAGTGTTGGTGCAGGTGTTCGTTGAGCTTGCGCGAGGCGATGGGCGCCGAGGCGTGGGCGGCGAACTGCTGCGGGTCGATATCCTCGCCTACGCGCATTTCAAAGTGAAAGCGCCGCGACGGAATGCGGTACCAGGGCTCGGCCTTGGTCAAGGTGGTGGGGGTGACGCTGATTACCACCGGGGTCACGATGCTGGCGCCGCGCAGGGCAATGGCCGCGGCACCCCGGTGGAATTCCGGCGGCTGGCCCGGCGTGGTGCGGGTGCCTTCGGGGAACACGATCAGGGTTTGCCCGGAGCGCAGGGCCGCGGAGGTTTCGTCGAGCATATCCATGCTGCCGCTGTTGCTGATGTACTCGGCGGCGCGAATCGGCCCGCGCATGCACGGGTTGTCCCACAGGCTCTGTTTCACCACGCAGTTGGCGTCGCGGATAAAGGCGATCAGCACCACCACGTCGATCAGCGACGGGTGATTGGCAATCACGATCTGCCCGGGCCGGCCCAGGCGCTCGATGCCTTGTACCTCGAAGGTCAGCACGCCGGTGCGGTGCATAAATTCCACGAAGGCGCGGAAGGTCCAGCTCACCGTAGCGCGGGCACGGGTGCGGCGCGCCACGGCGTCGCCCGGCACCAGCGCCAGCAGCGGAAAGACCACGATGCGCAGCAGCACGCCGCCGACACCGAACAGGGTAAAGCTCAGGGCGGTGGCGATCAGGCGCCACCAGTAGGGCGCGCTGTAACGGCTCAGGCGCTGTTGTGTTGCCAGCTCCATAGTCGACTCCTCCAACGATGCTCCAGGGTGGTTGTGCCGCCCGCGAGGGCGCGAACCAGGTTAAGTGCGTGTGGCCACTCTGCGGTGGCTGTATCGGCAGGTGATGCGCTTGCTTGCAGGTTCAATTGCCATTGCTCGCCGGGCTTGAGCAGCAGGGCCACGGCATAGGGGAACGGCACGTCGTCGATCCACGGCGCGTAGGCCTCTGGCGGGGTGTCTTCGGCGATTACCAGCAATACGGCGGGTGCGCCTTCATCGAGCAGCAGCTGGGCTTCCAGCACGGCATGCTCCAGGCCATCGCCTTCGCCGGCCAGGGCGGTCATTTCGCTGGTGTCGCCGCGCATGATCGACCACTGGCCGATGATGGCGTTATGCACAGAAAGGCTGAATTGGGTGGGCGACAGCGGTGCGCCGGCGCTGACATCGCTGAGCAGGGCAAAGGTGCGTGGGGTTTCGCCGTGGCGCGAGGTGAAGACCAGCGGCAAGGGTGCGCCGTGGGCGTCGGCCAGTGGCCAGGCGACGCTAAAGGCCATACGGGCCAGGGGGCTCAGGCGGCGGCGCTGCATGGCCGGCAGAAAGCTGACATCGGGCAACGAATCGCTGGCGGCAGGCGGCGCAGACTGCAAGCTCCACGCCTGCCAGTCGCCTTCCTGCGCAAGGCCGGGGGCCCAGGCGCGCCATTGTTCGATCGAAAAATGCATCGCAGCTTTTGCGTCCATGTAAAAAAGGGCGATAGCACCTGGGTAGAAACGTCAGGTCCATCCGACAGCAACAGCTGTCTTCGCCGTTGTAAAAAACTCACAACCGCAAGGGCGCCATAGCAAAGTGCCGGCATTATCCCGATGGGACAGGAGTCAGGCAAACATTGGTTACATAGACGCGCTGCGGGCGCCATTTTGCCCAAATTTGCCCGAAATATCCGCGCCGCTGGTCACTGTTCGCACCTGCACCTCGCTCTAACCCCGCGCTTTGCATAGAATCCGTGGCTATTCGAGGCTCAGGACGAGGTGGGGATATGCGACGTGTAGTGTTCAACCAGAAGGGCGGCGTGGGTAAGTCCAGCATCGCCTGCAACCTGGCCGCGGTCAGTGCCCAGCAGGGCTATCGCACGCTGTTGATCGACCTGGACGCCCAGGCCAACTCCACGCAGTACCTGACGGGTTTGACCGGCGAAGACATCCCCATGGGGATTGCCGATTTCTTCAAGCAGACCCTGTCCACCGGCATCCTGGCGAAGAAAGGCCAGGTGGACATCTACGAAACGCCCTACGAAAACCTCCATGTGGTTACCGCCACCCGTGAATTGGCCGACCTGCAGCCCAAGCTGGAGGCCAAGCACAAGATCAATAAATTGCGGAAGTTGCTCGACGATTTGTCCGAGGACTACGAGCGTATTTACCTGGATACCCCGCCCGCTCTTAATTTCTATACCGTTTCGGCGATGATCGCGGCCGATCGTGTGTTGATCCCTTTCGACTGCGACAGCTTTTCCCGCCAAGCGCTGTATAGCCTGCTGAGCGAGATCAGCGAGCTACGGGAAGATCACAACGAAGGGCTGGAAGTGGAGGGCATCGTGGTCAACCAATTCCAGGCGCGCGCCAGCCTGCCGCAGCAATTGCTGGATGAATTGATTGAAGAGGGGTTGCCGGTGTTGCCGGTGTATCTCACCAGCTCGGTAAAAATGCGCGAATCGCACCAGGCGTCGATTCCGCTGATCTTCCTGGAGCCCAAGAACAAGCTGACGCAGCAGTTTGTGG
>JBCECW010000264.1:0-1234 GCA_039207785.1 Pseudomonas sp.
CTACACAGCACCTACGCTCGGCCTCCTGGGAGGGCGGGGTAGATCAAGATCAAAAGCCAGATCACAAGCCAGATCAAAAGCAGGTCAGGAGCAGATGGCTGAAATCGCAGCGGTGCGCGGAGCACACCCTACGAGGGCCTGCGAACGGCGGCATGCTGTGGGTTGAAGGTGAGTACGGCGAGTACGCTGAAAACCACTGTCAGCACCAGGCATACTCCCAATGCAATTGCGTTGAATCGTTCATACAACGCAAACCGCACCAGCTCCACGGCATGGCTAAAGGGGTTTAGCGCACACAGCCAATACAGCCATTCGCTGGACTCGCGCATTTTCCATAGCGGGTACAGCGCCGAAGAGAGAAAAAACAGCGGAAAGATGACGAAGTTCATCACCCCGGCAAAGTTCTCCAGCTGGCGAATGCCGTTGGAGAGCAGCAGCCCGATGGCGCTCAGCAACAGTGCCACCAACAGCAGCGCCGGCAGCGCGACGAGCAGGCCCCAGGCCGGTGGCTGTACGCCGTATAGCCAGGCGATGGCCAGGAAGGCATACACCTGCAGCAGCGAAATCAGCGCAGTGGCCAGCAGTTTGCTCACCAGCAGAAAGGCCCGGGGCAAGGGGCTGGTCAGCAGCACGCGCATGCTGCCCATCTCGCGGTCATAGACCATCGCCAGCGAGCCCTGCATACCGTTGAACAGCAAGATCATGCAGGCCAGCCCCGGCACGATATAGGTCTCGTAGGTGATATAGGTGTCGTACGGGGCGATCACCGAAATGCCCAGCGCGGCGCGAAAGCCGGCGGCAAATACCAGTAGCCACAACAGCGGGCGCACCAGGGCGCTGAGAAAACGCGTGCGTTGCAGCACAAAGCGCAGCCATTCACGCAGCACGATGCCGCACAGGCAATTCCAATAGGCGCTCATTTGGGCACGCTCTCGTAGGGTGCGCTACGCGCACCAAGCGGTTTTTCGGCGGGCGCTGTGGTGCGCGGAACGCACCCTACGAGGGCATTGAATGCGTCGGGCAAACTTTTTTCGCCGGCAATTTCGCCGGCCTCGCCATCGGCCACGATACGGCCCTGGTGCAACACCAGCAGGGCGTCATCGCTTTGCACTTCATCGAGCAAATGGGTGGTCCACAACACGCTTAAATCCTCGTCACGGCATAGCTGGCGGACATGGCTTAGCAAGGCCTGGCGGCTGGCTGGATCAAGGCCGACGCTGGCTTCATCCAGCAG
>JBCECW010000264.1:1244-6019 GCA_039207785.1 Pseudomonas sp.
AAACGCGGCTGGTGCAGCAGGGCGCGGGCGATTTCCACTCGCCGGCGGTGCCCACCGTTAAGGTCGCGCACTTTGTCGTGCCGCCGCTCCTGCAAGTGCTGGCGGCTGAGTTCGGCGTCGATCCGCGCGCTGGCATTGGCCTTGGTCATACCGTGCAAAGCCGCGTGGTAACGCAGGTTTTGCTCCACGCTCAAGTCCAGGTCCAGGGTGCTTTGCTGAAACACCACGCCTAGTTGGCGCAGGGCGTCGCGCGGCTGGCGTTGCAGGCTATGGCCGTATACCTGCAACTCACCCTGTTGCAGGTCGTACAGGCGAGTGAGCAGGGCAATCAGCGTCGATTTGCCGGCGCCATTGGGCCCCAGCAACGCGGTAAAACGTCCGGGCGCCAGGCTGAAACTGACCTGTTGCAAGGCCTGGCGTGCACCGTAGGCAAAGCCGATGTCGCTGGCCTGCAGGGCCTTCACGGGGTCACCACCACGCCCCACGGGTAACGGCCGACCTTGATCGACTTGGTTACCTTCAGGCTGTCCACATCCACCACCGACACGTCGCCGCTGATGCCATTGGTGGCCAGCAGGGTTTTCTCGTCGGGGGTAAAGGCCATATGCCAGACGCGGCGCCCCACCAGCAGGTAATCCAGCACCTCGAAGGTGTGCGCATCCACCACGGCAATATGGTTGGCCGGGCCGAGGGCGACAAAGGCGTACTTGCCGTCACGGGTCAGCTTGACGCCCACCGGCTGCACCTTGTCCGGGTGCACGCCCTTGATCTGGAATTTCAGGGTCTTGATGATCTTGCGGCTGGCCACGTCGATCACGCTGACGGTGCCGCCGATTTCCGCCGAGGCCCATAACTGGCTGCCGTCTTTGTTGAATTCCACGTGGCGCGGGCGCTGGTCGACCAGGGTGCTGTCCACCAGGGTCTGGGTGGCGGTGTCGATCCAATGCACCATATTGGTGGTTTCGCTGGTATTGATCGCCCACTTGCCGTCGGGGCTCACCGCCATGCCCTCGGGCTCCACGCCCACGTCCACCTGGGCCAGTACCTTGCTGTCCTGGGTGTCGACCACGGTGACCAGCGAATCGTCTTCGTTGGAGATATACAGCCAGCGGTCATTGGGGTGCAGGGCGAACTGCTCGGGGTCGGCGCCGGAGGGCAGTTCCTTGATGATCTTGCGCGTGGCCAGGTCCATCACCTGGACGGTGTCGGAGTCGCTGGCGCAGATATACAGCAGCTTGTTATCGCTGGACAGCAGCAGGCCGCGCGGGCGTTTGCCAACCGGCAGGGTGGCGGTGACGGTCTGGCTATCAACGTCGATCACGCTGATGTTGTTGTCTTTCTCGTTGGAGATATACGCGGTGGCGGCAAAGGCCGGCGCGCTCAGCAGCAGGCTGCTGGCCAGGATCGAGTAAGCGTAAGTGCGGCGCATGGCAGTTCCTTGTTATTGATTCTGGCTGGACTGGGTACTAAGCCTGCAGCTGCTCTCGGGCTCGTCGAGCCCCAGGCTGTCGAGCTCGGTATCGGGGTGCAGAAAACCTTCTTGCGGCGAGGTGCTGACCAGCGCCCGTGGCTGCACCAGGGGGATGGGTTGGCGCAGTTGGCCGTCCCAGGTGCGGAAGCTGAGCTTGCGGCCCTTGAAGCCATCCAGCGGCAGGTCGGGCGATAGCTCCAGGGCGCGGATGGCCGCCGGGTCGGTGTTTTTCAGGTGGGTAACGGCGCTGGCGATGCTGCGTACGCCCATCCAGGCGGCGAAGTCGCGGTCGTTCATCCAGCGTTTGGCATATAGCTCGAAGCGTTTTTGCAGCTGGGCGGCGCCGTAGGTTTCCACGGTCTTGTGCCAGCCCATGGGCACCAGGCCCTGGGTGCCGGCCACCGGGCGGGGCAGCCAGGTGTTGAACGGCACGTACTCGCCAAAGTCGCCGGCTTCATCGGCCACCAGCACCACGTCGTAGTCGCTGGCCTGGGTAAACAACGGCATATCGGCCTGGGCGCTGCGGCGCTGGTCGTTATCGAAGCTCCAGGGCTTTTCCGCGACGATCTTGACCCCGAAACGCTTGGCCGCTCGGCGCAGGGCGGCGGCGTAGGCCTGGTCTTCGGGTTTCTGGCCTACGATCAGCAGAGCTTTCTGCCATTGGCGCAGCACCAGGAACTGCACCAGGGCGTCGGTGAGCATCGCCCGGCTGGGCAGGGTATGCAGCACATTGCTGGGGCAATCCTGGCTGCGCAGTTCGTCGTCATAGGCGCCGGCGTTGAACAGCAGGCTATCGCCCAGGGCGCTGCTCAGCTGGCGCAGGGTGGCGGCCGGGGCATTGACCACAAACAGTCGAAGACCCTCGTCGTGCAGTTTCTGCGCGGCGGCTAGCAGGTCGGCGGCGTTATCGGCAGTGGCCACCTGCAGGCTGTATTCATGCTTGAGAAAACGCCCGGTGCTGTTGCTATCGGTGATCGCCAGTTCGGCGCCACGCAGGCCGGCATCGGTGGGTTCGGGGATGACGTTGGACATCAACGGGCCAACGTCTGGCGTATAGCCCAGGTAGCCGATGCGCACCTGCAAGGGTTCGGCGGCAAAGGTCTGGGTCGCCAGCAAGGCAGAGCAGGCGATGGCCAGCAGATAAGCCAGGCCGTACAACAGGTAATGGCGCATGGCGGGGCGCTCCTTGTTCTTGTGCCGCCAGCATAGAAAGCGCCCACCCCCTGGGAAATATGCAGAAAGTACCAGGCGGCCAGTACCAAGGTAGTAAGTGCGCCTCGCGCGTACGCTTGCACAATCGCGGCTAACAATAATCAAGGTCCTGGCACGGCACAGGGCTCGCGAGGTGGCGTATGCGTGTATTCAAGGCCCTGTTGCTGCCGCTGCTGCTGATCATCACCTTGATCGGTTTGGACAAGGTGCACGCCGCCGTTCTGTACCTGGCCACGCCATGAACACCACCCTCAACCGCTCGGCGCTCTGGCGTATCAACCTGCTGGTCACCCTGTTTTTCAGCCTGGTGGCGCTGGTGTGCATGCTGGTGCTGCTGCGCCAGGCCAGCTATGACGTGGCACGCGAACTCAAGGCCGCGCAGGCGGTGGTGGAGTACCTGCGCGAAGCCGCGCAGCGCGACCCGGCCACCCTGGAAACCCAACTGACCCGCAGCCTGCGCCATGTACGCGTGCACTGGCTCAATGGCCCGCCCGCCACCGCCAGCGATCCGCTCGACACCTGGCTGGGCGAGCGCCTGTTCCCGGCCGCCAAGCAGTTTGCCGAGCCGCTGCACCTGGCTGATGGCCGCGAGGTGCTGATCAGCGTCGACCCGCAAGATGAAATCGATGAAGTCTGGGATTCGCTGACCCAGCTGCTGGTGCTGTTCGGCCTGTCCCTGGGCCTGAGCCTGGCGGTGATTCGCTGGGCCGTGCGCCGTGGCCTGCGGGTGCTGGACGAGGTGATCGGTGGCTTGCAGCAGGTGTCCCAGGGCCAGTTGCAGGTGCGCTTGCCGGTGCACTCGTTGCATGAATCCAAGCAACTGGCCGAGCACTTCAACCAGATGGTCAGCACCCTGGAACAGGTGCAGGCCGACAACCGCGAACTCACCCAGGCCCTGCTGGCGCTGCAAGAGCATGAGCGCAAACACCTGGCTTTGGCCCTGCACGATGATATGGGCCAATACCTCACCGGTATTCGCGCCCAACTGTTGCTGCTGCGCTCGATGACCGCGCAGAACCCGGCGCTGGTCGCCACCCTGCGTGGCCTGGAGCTCAATTGCCAGCATATGCAGGAAAGTTTTCGCGGCCTGATTCGCGACCTCTACCCGGTGGTGCTGGAACGCCTGCAACTGGGCGAAGCCATCGAGCTCTTGGTGGCGCAGTGGCAACAGGCGCAAGGCATTCAGTGTGAACTGCGCATGGGCGAACAACTGCCGGCGCTGGAGTCGGCGCAACAAGCCCATCTCTATCGCCTGCTGCAAGAAGCCTTGACCAATGTGGCGCGGCACTCCGGCGCCAGCCAGGTCCGCGTGCGTTTGCACCGGCGTGGCCAGCGCCTGGCATTGCTGGTCAGCGACAACGGCCAGGGCGCGCCGCGTATTCCACGCCCCGGTATCGGCATGCGTTCCATGGGGGAGCGGGCGCGGTGTTTGGGCGGGCAATTGCGTCTGCGTACGCGGCCGGGGAGTGGCTGGTTGCTGCGCCTTAGCATGCCGGCGCCTTGAGAGCTGGTGCGCGGAGCGCACCCTACGGGAGCAAACGCTTGCCCGGCGAACGAAAAAAGCGAGGTGAACGATGAAAATCCTGTTGGTCGATGACCACGCCGTGGTCCGCCAGGGCTATGCCAACCTGCTGCAAGGCTTGCTGCCTGAGGTGCAGGTCCATGAAGCCGCCAGCGGTGAAGAGGCTTTGCAACTGGTGCCCGGCCTGATCCCTAATTTGGTGATCATGGATATCAGCCTGCCGGGTATCAGCGGCCTGGAAACCACTCGCCGTCTGCGTCAGCGCCTGCCGCAATTGCGTGTGCTGTTTTTCAGCATGCATGACGAGCTGCCGCTGGTACGCCAGGCCCTGGATGCGGGCGCGGCGGGCTATATCACCAAAAGCTCGGCGCCGGAGATCCTGGTGGAAGCGGTGCGGCGCATCATGGCCGGGCATGCCTATATCGAGCAGCCATTGGCCACGCAACTGGCCTGCAACCCCGGCCAGCAAGACCCACGCCTGGGCAGCATGTCGCAACGCGAGTTCGAGATTTTCGTGATGCTCGCCAAGGGCACCCCGGCGCGGCAGATCGCCGAGCAGCTGTGTATCAG
>JBCECW010000265.1:0-6018 GCA_039207785.1 Pseudomonas sp.
AGCAGCCGGTAGAGGTCACGCACGGCGGGGTGGCCCGGCGCGCGGGGCGCGTACCTGGGTGCGTTGCAATTGGTTTTGCACCGCGAGCAGTTCGGCGCGGCGTTGTTGCAGCTTGCCATTGAGCAGGGTCAGCTCGCTTTTGCTCTGCGGGTTGCTAAAGGCGCGCTGGTTGGCGGCCAGCAGCTCGGCGTCGGCCACCGCCACTTCCTTGCCCAGCACCTCGGCGCGGTTGCGCAGGGTGGTTTCATCCAGGGACAGCAACAGCGTGCCAGCTTCCACGGCCTGGTTGGGGCGCACATGGATGCTGGCGACCACCCCATCAATGGGGGAGCTGACCACCTGCATCTGCCGCGACACAATCTCGGCCGGCGCCAATACGCTTTGCCGCACCGGCACCAATAGCAGCAACGCCGCCACGGCCGCCACCATCACCAGTTGCCGGCGCGTGGGGCGCCAGCGCAGCAAGGGGCGTTTATCGGTCAGTGCCGCCCAGCAATAGGCCCAGGTTTGCCACAGACCTTCAAAGGCGGGTTGGTAGGTGGCCTGTACCGGCTCTTCGAGTAAAAACAGCACCAGGCCCAGGCGCTGCCCGCTGCGGTTATGCAGCGGGATGCACCACAGGCCCGTGGGCCACCATTCCTGCCAGCCGCTGGCGATATCCTCGGGCGGTTGCACACTGTCACGGGCAATCCAACAGGCCTGTTCGCCCTGCACCTGGCCGTTGACCCAGACAGCAGCGCGTTGCAGCCAGATCAGATAGGGCGAGTCTTCAGTCGGTTTGGCCAGGCCGGACACGCAGAGCAAATCCAGTTGCTCGCCGCGGGTAGCCAATACCAGGGCCTGGTGATAACGCAGCAATGGATAGAGGTCGTTGGCCATGCCAAAGGCCAGGGCATTCAGCGAGTCGGCGGCCAGGGCGCGGTCGCGCAGGGCTACCAGGCTGGGCAGCAGGCTGCTTACCGGGTTGCTGCTGACCCGTTCACTGGCTGTCATGGGCAAATTGCGCCACGCCGCTCATACCGGCCACCAGTTCGGGGTGATGGCTGTCCAGGCGCGCCTCCAGTTCGACGGTTTGCGCCACCGCATCCACCCGCGCGTTGATGGCACTGATATGGGCGGGGTAGGTTTTGCCTGTCTCGGCAATATTCACTTCCAGGGCCATATCGTCCTTGAGCGAGGGCAACAGGCTGGAGGGCACATTGAGGCGCACCTTGAGCGCGCCATCGCTGACCAGATCAAACAGCGGCGTGCCGGTATTCAAGGTTTGAAAGGGCTTGGCATACACCTGCGCCACCCGCCCGGCAAAAGGCGCCACCACATTGCAGTAGCTGCTTTGCGCCTGGGCCAGGGCGCGGGCGCCATCGGCTTTTTGCACTTCGGTGGCGGCCATGGCCACTTCCAGATCACCGACGGCCTGCAAGTTGCGCAGGTGTTGTTTGGCCTGCAGGTTCTGCTGGGCCATGGTCAGCTCGGCGGCGGTGACTTTGCTGCGTGCCTGCCCCTCGCGGCAATCGAACTGGGCCAATACCGCGCCCTTGGCCACCGATTTGCCCAGGCTGGTTTTCAGCTCGCCGAGTGTGCCGGCCATCTGGCTGGACAGGGTGGTTTCCAGTTCGGGCGCCAGCAGCACCCGAATCACCCCGGGGTCGGCGGCAGTGGCCTGTTCGGGCATCTGCACGGCACTCGCTGCAGCGCTTGCCAGCAATATCAGGGGCAACCACGTGTTACTGCGCAGGCGTGGCATGGCGCTGTCCTTGTGGGGCGGTCAACAGGTTCTGGTTTTGCTGGGCGGTCAGGGTGCGCTGGATTTCCTGGGTCAGGCTGCGGATATCCTGGCTTTCTACCTCGTCGGGCAATACTTCCAGGCCCACCGAGTTATACAGCCGGCTCCAGGCCGCCTGGGCGCGCGAGTAGGCGGCTTCACGCTGGTAGCGCGACAACAGGTAACGGCCTTCGGAACGAATCACCTCCAGCTCCGAGCCATAGTTGCTGGTCTTGGCGGCGCGGGTGTAGTCCAGCAGGCTCTGGTCGACCCGCAGGCTTTCATCGGCAAACGCCACTTCCTGGGCGGCCAGCTGGTAGCGCAGGGCACCAACCCGTACCTGGGTGAGGATGGCCATCGACAAGGCCACGCGGCGGGCATCGTCGACCTTTTCCTGGTTTTCCTGGGCGGCATTGAGGTCGGGGTATTGCAGCAGCTTCAGCAGGTTTAGCGACACGTTGACGCCGGTGTCGGACCAGTGATTTTCGTAGAGGTATTTGTTCGAGTCGTATTGGTAGCCGAAATTGACCCCGATATTGGGCCATAGTTGGGTTTTGGCGATGGTCAGGTCGGTTTGGTTGACGCGCTTGCGGTACCACTCTTCCATGATCTCGGGGCGGTGTTCGAGGGACAGCTGCTCCAGGCGATTGATATCGCTATCGAGGATCGGCAATGGCGGCTCGGGTTGGTCGGCCAGCACCAGGTGGGTGCCGGGCGGCAGCGACATCAAGGCTGACAGCTCGGCCTGGGCAAACTCCAGGTCCTGGCGGCGTACGGTCAAGAGGTACACCGAGTCGATCAACGCGCGTTGGTAGGAGAGGATTTCCTCGCGCGGCAACAGGCCTTTGTTTTCCGCCTGGCGCGCGGCATCCAGGGCTTCCTGGGTGCGCTGCAACAGGCGGTTGACGTCGGGCAGCATGCGTTGCGCGCTAAGGGCGCGCCAGTAGGCGTTGCTTACATCCTGCAGAACGTTCTGCGCCACTTTATGCCGGCGTTCCTCGGCCATCAGGATGGCGTCGTTCTTTTGCTGGCTGCGGTAATAGGCCACGCCAAAATCCAGCACGCTCCAACTCAGGCCCAGCCCGGCGATATCGCGGTAGCGCTCTTGCGAGGTGGACGCACGCAAGCTTTCCTGGCGGTCTTCGATACCGATGGAGGTGCCGCCCGAATCATTGTTGCGCCCGGCATACCCGGCCGAGGCCACCAGGCGCGGCAGCATCTCGTAGTTGGACACGTCGCGCAGGTTGGCCGCCAGGGCGCTTTCCATCAGTTTCAGGCGATAGTCGAGGTTGTATTTCAGCGAGCGCGCCACCGCCTCGTAGAAGGTGATGGGGCCGGTGACCGGCTCCTGGCCGCCGTACATCTGCACCCGGTCGGCGCTGATCCGCTGTTGGCGCTCCTCCTCGCTATAGGGCTTGGGTTGCAGGTACGAGCAGCCGGACAGCAGCACGCAGGTGGTGGCCAAACACAGGGTACGACGGGGAAAACTACGCATCTGGAATCCTTGCCTAAGCGCTGCGATTTATGGCGTTCGATGGCTACTCGGTGTTACGGCGGCCAGTGGCTGCACATGCGCCCTGGCGTTTTCTAGTTGGCGTTGGAAACTACTGGCGGTCGTCGGTTTGCTCGGCGGTGGGGCTGGCTGTTCGGCGGCCGGGTTGAAGTCGCGCGGCGAGGCGGCGAACAACGACGGATCGTCCAGCAGGCCATCGGCATTCATGTCGAGACGGCCATGGGGGCCGAGTATCCAGGCCAGGTCCAGTTCTCTGTCGAAGGCGCTATCCAGCACGGCCTCGCGGACAAACTGGCCGTGTATCTGGCCCAGGCCGTCAGCCAGAGAGCGGCTTTCAATCCGGGCCGGCATGCCCAGGCGCAGGTCACTGCCGTCGGAGTGCCACTCGGCCACTTCCACCCGTTTGCCTTCGGCTTGCACTACCGGGGTTACAAACACCACCGGCTGAATATCCTTGTTGAACGTGCTTTGACCATCGGCGCCATCGCGGTTGGGCAGGTAGGGGCCGTTGCCTTCCGGCGCCGGGACAAAGGGCGCGGCGATATCCAGGTTGATCACCAGTTGCGCCTGGTCAGTGGCACCCCAGAAATCCGCCACGGTGTAGGTAAAGACGTCCTGCAACACCTGGCCCAAACCCGCTGCCGCCAATACGGTGGGGTTACGCAGGTCAATGGCGTAGGTGTAGCTGCCGTCGGCATTCAGGGTCAGGGTGCCGTACAGGCCTTGCAGTGCCTGGCCCAGTACACCGGTGGTGCCGCTGCCGGTTTCGCTGCCGGTGCGGATTGCAGTGACCTCCAGTCGTTCGTTAAGGGAGCTGGCGGTATCGACGTCAAAATCGTTGGGCAACACATTGCCGCTGGCTTGCGGTGTGGGCGTCTGGTCGCTGGCGACATTGCTGTCGTCCACGGCCACCGGCGCTTCGTTGCCGCCGCGGATATAGATCTTCAGCTCGGCCGTGTCGTTTAGCCCACCCAGGTCCTTGTTGCGGTAGTTAAAGACATCGGTGATGACGTTTAGCGGCCCAAGGGCGATCACCGTGGGGTTAGTGGAATCGATGGTGTAGGTGTAGGTGCCATTCGCGCCGATCACCAGGGTGCCGTATAGGCCGCTGATACTGGTGCCATTGCCATTGGTGGTGCCGGCGGCCACGGCCAGCGTGCCGCCGCTGGTGGATTCAATCTGGTCGACCACCAGCACATCGTTGCGGTCGACGTCGGTGTCATTGGTCAGCACATTGCCGCTGGGGTTATAGGCCGGCGTATTGATCCGGTCGGGCACCGAGTAGTTGACGTTGTTGACCGCGACGGGGTTGTCCCAGGCACCGGTAATGTTGATGGTCAATTGCGCGATGTCGGTCAGCCCGCCGGTGTCGGCCACGCGGTAGCTAAACAGTTCTACCAGCGGCGCATCGCCTGGTTTCAGTGCCTGCACGGCGGCCAGGCTGTTGTTCACCACATAGGTGTAACTGCCGTCGGCATTGACCGTCAGGGTGCCATAGGTGCCGAGCACGACCTGGCTGCCGCTGACGACAGTAAAAGCGCCGCCGGCGGCTTCGCTGCCGGTGCGAATGCCCGTGATGCTTTTGCCATCGGCGGCATCCACATCGGTGTCGTTACCCAGCAGGCCCGGTGCACTGACGCTGGGGTTGGTGCCTGGAACGTTGTTGTTGACGCCGCCAGCTTCCACGGCAGTGACGGTGTCATTGACCGCCACTGGCGCATCGTTGCGCCCGGCAATATTGATGGTCAGCGTGGCGGTTTGGTTACCCGGATGGGCGACGTCGCCATCGCTGGCGGTGTAGGTGAACACGTCTTGCAGCGGCGGGCTGCCGGGCAGCAAGGCTTGCACGGCGGGCAGGCTGTTATTGACCACATAGCTGTAGCTGCCGTTGGCGTTGAGCGTCAGGGTGCCGTACAGCCCATTCAATACCTGGCCAACGGTGCCAACGGTGCCGCCACTGGTTTGAATCGCGGTAACGGTCAGCGGCGTGCCATCGGGGTCGCTGTCATTGCTCAGCACATTGCCCGTGGGGTTGACGCCGGGCGTGCCGTTAAACGTGCCGCCGGCTTCCACGGCATTGCCGATATCGTTGACGGTGGTGGGAATATCGTTGACCCCGACCACGGTAATAATCAGCTGGGCACGGGCGGGCAGGCCGCTGCTGTCGACGATCTGGTAGGTAAACACTTCGGTGAGGGTGGCGCCGGCGGGCAGGGCTTTGACCGCCGCGTTATTGCTGTCCACGGCATAGGTGTAGGCGCCGTTGGCAGCGATGGTCAGCGAGCCGTAAAGCCCGGCCACCGGCCCGCCGATGCTGCCCAGGGTGGCGCTGGCTGGCTGCGCGCCCTGGCTTGCGGCATTGACATGCAGTTGCGTACTCACCGGGTTGTCGATGGCATCCACATCCGAATCCAGGCCGGTGCCGGGCGTGCCGGTAATCACATTGCCGGTGGCATCGATGGGCGCGGTGCCCAGGGGCACGGAGCCGGCCGTGGCCTGGTTGAGGTCGTTGACCGCCACGGGGTTGTCCTGGCGGCCCTGGATGGTGATGACCAAATCGGCGGTGTCATTCAGGTTGCCGGCATCGGACAAGGCGTAGGTAAAGGTCTCCTGCAAGGTGTCGCCGACGCCCAGGGCCTGTACCGCGGCATTGTTGTCATTGACCACATAGCGGTAGCTGCCATCGGCATTGACCACCAGGGTGCCGTACAGGCCGACAATCACCCCGACCATGGCGCAGGTG
>JBCECW010000266.1:0-1244 GCA_039207785.1 Pseudomonas sp.
CTGACGAGCCGCTGGAAAACGCCCTCGGCGGCCGTCCGGTGGAAGTGAGCAGCGACAACGGCCCTTCCTTTGGCTGGGTGATGGACAAAGCTCTGGCAGCGGGACTCTAACCGATGGCTAGCCCACAGCTACACCTCGTCCCCTATAAGCCACTGCTGCTGGCCGTGATCGTCAGCCTGGCCGGTTGCGCCGGCCTGCCCGACCAGCGCCTGGCCAACGAGGCCCTGAAAAACGGCGACACCGCCACCGCCCAGGCCAACTACAAGGCCCTGGCCGATATGGGTTACGCCGATGCCTCGGTGGGCCTGGCCGATATCCAGTTGCAAAGTGGTGACCCGGCGCAGTTGGCCGCCGCCGAAGACACCTTTCGCCAAGCGGCGGATACCTCGCCAAGGGCCGCCTCGCGTTTGGGCCGCCTGCTGGCGACCAAACCCAACGCCACCGAGGGCGAGCACAAGGAAGCCGAAAAACGCCTGAAACAAGCCTTTGCCAATGGCGAAGAAGGCGCCGTGCTGCCGCTGGCCATGCTTTATCTGCAATACCCACAAACCTTTCCCGAGGTAAATGCCCAGGAAAAAATCAGCCAGTGGCGCAAGCAAGGCCACCCGCAGGCCGAGCTGGCCCAGGTGCTGCTCTATCGCACCCAGGGCACTTATGACGCGCACCTGGCCGACGTAGAGAAGATCTGCAAACAGGCGCTGGCCACCGCCGACGTCTGTTATGTGGAACTGGCCACCGTCTACCAGAAACGTGGCGAAGCCGATAAGCAGAAAGCCCTGGTGGAACAACTGCGCGGCGCCTATGGCCGTGGCGTGGTGCCAGCGGCGCGCATGGAAGGCGTGGCGCAGGTATTGGCCGATCCGGAGCTGGTCGCAGGCTCTCAAGGTGGAGAGGGCGGCGGTAAAACCGACCCCGCCACGGCGCAGGAAATGCTCGAACAGATCGCCCCCACCTACCCCGCAGCCTGGGTCAGCCTGGCACAGCTGGTGTACGACTACCCGGAACAAGGCGATATCGACAAGCTGCTCGGCTACCTGAAACAAGGCCGCGACGCCGCCCAACCACGCGCCGAACTGCTGCTCGGCAAGCTCTACTACGAAGGCAAGCTACTGCCCGCCGACCCGGAAAAAGCCGAGCAGCATCTGCTCAAGGCGGCGCAGAGCGAAACCAGCGCCAACTACTACCTGGGCCAGATGTACCGCCGTGGCTACCTCGGCCAGGTGCAACCGCAGCAAGCCCTGGAC
>JBCECW010000266.1:1254-3104 GCA_039207785.1 Pseudomonas sp.
GCTGGCCGCCGCCCGCGCCGGCCAGAACAGCGCCGATTTCGCCCTGGCGCAAATGTTTTCCCAAGGCCGTGGCATCGCCCCCGATCCGGTGAACGCCTATGTGTTCAGCCAGATCGCCGTGCAAAAAGGCACACCGCAAGCGCCCGAACTGGCGGCGCAGATTGAACAGCAATTACCCCCTGGCTCGCGCCCTCAAGCGCAGCGGCTGCTGCAAGAGGAACAAGCGCTGCGCGGCGCGACTCTACAACAGGCAACGCAGATGCAAGCCATGCAACTGCAACCCGAGCAGAGCCAGGATGGGCAGGAGCCTCTATGAAACGCAGAACAACAAAATGGATGAGCGCAGGCTTTGGCCTGAGCGCGAGCTTGATCACGGCCCATTCCGCCTGGGCCGTGCAGATGACCGACAGCAGCAGCTACGGCATGGACGTGAAGATCACCGCCCAATCCGAAGATGACCGCGACCTCGGCACCCGCAGCGGCGGCGACGTCAACGGCATCGGTATCGACCTGCGCCCCTGGGTCTACGGCAAGCGCGGCAACTGGAGCGGCTATGCCATGGGCCAGGCCGTCAGCGCCACCGACATCATCGAGACCGACACCCTGCAACAACCCGAAGACGGCGAAAACGCCGACAGCGGCAGCGGCGACGACAGCCGCCAACCGGACAAAAGCTACCTGGCCCTGCGTGAATTCTGGATCGGCTATTCGGGCCTGACCCCCTACCCCGGCGAAGAACTGCGCCTGGGCCGCCAGCGCCTGCGTAACGACGACGGCATGTGGCGCGACACCAATATCGAAGCCTTGAACTGGACCTTCGACACCACCCTGCTCAAAGCCAACCTGGGCATGGCCGAACGCTTTAGCGAATACCGCACCGATATCGACGAGCTGGCGCCCAAGGACAAGGACCGCCTGCATATCTACGGCGATATCGCCGCGCAATGGACGCCTGGCCACTGGGCCTGAACGTGCAGCACGCCCGCGATGACGGCAACCTCAACCATGCCGGTGAAACCGTCGACGAGCTGGATAAAACCAGCACCGGCGACCTCACCTGGGTGGGCCTGCAAGCCAACAGCGACGCCTTTAACCCACGCAATGAAAACCGCCTGAACTACTGGGCCAGCGTCACCAGCCTGACCGGCGACCGCGACCGCCTGACCACGCAAACCGTTGGCGGCGAGCAGATCGCCACCGGCAAGCAAAGCGGCGACGTCAGCGCCTGGGCCACCGACCTGGGGCTGCGTTGGAAATTCGATGAAAACTGGCAAGTCGGCGGCGCCTACGCCCGTGGCAGCGGCGGTGGTGGCGATGACGGCAGCGACAACTTCGAACAGACCGGCCTGCAAAGCAACCGCTCCACCTACACCGGTACGCGCTCGCGGGTACACCGCTTCGGCGAGGCCTTCCGTGGCGAGCTTTCCAACCTGCAGGCAGCCACCCTGTTCGGCAGCTGGCAGCTGCGCGAGGACTATGACGCCAGCCTGGTGTACCACAAGTTCTGGCGCGTCGATGACCAGCAACCGATTGGCACCAGCGGCATCAATGCGGCCATGCAGGACGGCGAAAAAGACGTTGGCCAGGAAGTCGACCTGGTGCTGACCAAGTACTTCAAACAGGGCCTGCTGCCCGCCTCCGTCAGCCAGGCCATCGACGAACCGTCGGCCCTGGTGCGCTTTCGTGGCGGCGTGTTCAAGCCCGGCGATGCCTATGGCCCGGATGCGGATTCGTATATGCACCGTGCCTTTGTCGACGTGATCTGGCGCTTCTGATGATGCGGCCATGGAGACCCACTGACATGACTGTCCACACCCCGCCTTTGCTGCCCCTGTTGTTGGCTGGTGCGC
>JBCECW010000266.1:3114-5999 GCA_039207785.1 Pseudomonas sp.
GGCGCTTCTGATGAGCCCGACGAGCCGGCCCGACATGACGCGGCCATGGAGAAAACCTGAGATGACAGCTCACTCGCTGCTGCTGGCTGGCGTGCTGCTGTTCGCCGGTTCAGCCATGGCCGTCGACGCGCCGCCGGCTTCCGATAGCCAGCAAGACGCGGCACGCGCCAGTGACGCGCCCTTGCCACAAGACGGTAAACCGCAGGCCACCAAGGAACTGCGCGAAGCCAAAAGCTACACCGTCACCACTGCCCCAACCGACGCCCTGGAGCTGGACGCCCCCAAGCTACCGGACCTGACTGGCTACACCGCCGAGGCGGTCAACGCCAAGATCGACCGCAGCAAAAAAGGCGCCGTCGCCGTGCGGCGCATGCTGCAGCAAGACGCCCTGAAGGAATTTATCGGCGGTAACAACCGCATGGCCGAATGGGTGACCCGCCAGCGCGGCATGCCCCAGGCGATATTTGTCGAGGGCGGCTATATGAGTTTTAGCGAGCTGACCAAAAAGGTGCCCAAGCAATACCTGAGCGCCGATGGCAATGGCGTGTACACCCTGCGCTTGCCGCTGGTGGTGGCCCATAACGCCAGCCTGCAGATCGACAAAGACGTTAAAGAACTGCACCTGTCGCAAGACCGCGGCGCCTTTATCGTCAACGACGGCAAGCTGTTTATCACCGGCAGCAACCTCACCGGCTGGAACGAAGCGAAAAAGGCCCCGGCAACGTTCAAGAAACCGGAGGAATTCCGCCCCTTCCTGCTGTCCTGGGGTGGCACCGAGACCTATATCGTCAACAGCAAGATCGCCAGCTTTGGCTACAACACCAGTAAGTCCTACGGCCTGAGTATTTCCCAGTACACGCCGAACATGAGCAAGCAGATGGGCCGTGGCATGCCCACCGGCTGGATCATCGGCTCCGAGTTCTCGGATATGTGGTACGGCTTCTACTGCTACGAAACCGAAGACTTCGTGGTGAAGGACAACACCTACCGCGACAACATCGTCTACGGCATCGACCCCCACGACCGCTCGCGCCGCCTGGTGATCGCCGGCAACACCGTATACGGCACCCACAAGAAGCACGGGATCATCATTTCCCGTGAGGTGGACGACAGCTGGATCATCAATAACAAGGTCTACGAGAACAAACTCTCGGGCATCGTGATCGACCGTAACAGCGTGAATAACCTCATTGCCTACAACGAGGTTTACCGCAACGAATCCGACGGCATCACCCTCTACGAAAGCTCCAACAACCTGATCTGGGGCAACAAGGTGCTGAGCAACCAGCGCCACGGCATTCGCCTGCGCAACAGCGTGAATATCCGCCTCTACGAAAACCTCGCCGCCGACAACCACCTGGTGGGCGTGTACGGCCATATCAAAGACCTGAGCGACACCGACCGCGATATCGACCTCGATCCCTTCGACACCAAGGTGTCGATGATCGTGGTCGGCGGCCAGTTGGTCAGCAATGGCTCGGGGCCGTTGTCCATCGACTCGCCGCTGTCGGTGGAGCTGTACCGCGTGGCCATGCTGGCGCCGACCAAATCCTCGGGGATCAGCTTTTCCGGAATCCTCGGCGACAAGCAAAACGAAATCCTGGACCTGATGGTCCGCCAGGATAAGGCAGTGCTGATCGACCCCGTTGAAAGCCAGGCCGAACTTCAGGACTGAGGAGCATGCACCCCATGTACGCAACCCCCACTACCCGCCATTGGCTCGCCCCTTCCGCCCTGGCCCTGGCCCTGCTGGCCGCCAGCGCGGGCAGCCAGGCCGCCACTACCGCCGCGCCGCAGTACAAGGTCAGCGGCAATGCACCACTGTGCCCGGCGGCCGCCAATAACGGCCTGTACAACACCAAGTACCTGGGCTTTTTCACCCACCTGGTACAGGCCCAGGACGACTGGCTATTCCGTACCACCTACGACCTGCGCACCGACTTTGGCACCACGCCCGAGGGCTACGCCAGGCTCAAGGCCCTGCGCGATGCCCTGCATAAAAAAGGCATCGAGCTGGTGGTGGTGTACCAACCCACGCGCGGCCTGGTGAACCGGGAAAAACTCACCCCCGCCGAGAAGGCTGCGTTCAACTACGACCTGGCGAAAAAGAACTACCTGGCGACCATCGAAAAACTGCGCCAGACCGGCATGTACGTGCCCGACTACAGCCCGCTGTTCGACGAAAACGAAGAGCACGCTTTCTACTTCAAGGGCGACCACCACTGGACCCCTTACGGCGCCGAGCGCGCGGCAAAAATCACCGCCGAAACGCTGAAAGACGTGCCCGGTTTTGCCGATATTCCCAAGCAGCAGTACGAAAGCAAACGGGTCGGCCTGCTTAGCAAGCTCGGCACCTTCCACAAGGCCGCTGCGCAGCTGTGTGGCAATAGCTACGCCACCCAATACGTCGACCGCTTTGAAACCACCGTGGCCGACAGCGGCGGCGGTGAGGGTGGCGGTGGTGACGATCTGTTCGGTGATGAAAGCCAGCCACAGGTGGCGCTGGTGGGCACCAGTAACAGCGGCCCGGCGTATAACTTCGCCGGTTTCCTGGAGCAATACAGCGGCGCGGAGATCCTTAACAACGCGATTTCCGGCGGCGGCTTCGACAGCTCGCTGCTGCAATACCTGAGCAGCCAGGAATTCCACGAGCACCCACCGAAAGTCATCATCTGGGAGTTCGCCACCCACTACGACATGGCGCAAAAAAGCTTCTATCGCCAAGCCATGCCGCTGGTGGACAACGGCTGCGAAGGACAAAAAGCAGTACTCAAAAACGATGTAAAACTGCACAACGGCGCCACCGAGATCCTGGTCAAAGGCAAGAACCAAATTATGAACATGCAAGGCACACACTACCAGATTGATCTGACATTTAGCGATCC
>JBCECW010000267.1:0-814 GCA_039207785.1 Pseudomonas sp.
ATCTTGCCGCGCTTACGCACCCCCGCGGTGTCGATCAGGGTGTACTTCTCTTCGTTACGCTCGAAGGGAATGTAGATGCTGTCGCGGGTGGTGCCGGGTTGGTCATACACGATCACCCGGTCTTCACCGAGCATGCGGTTTACCAGGGTCGACTTGCCGACGTTGGGACGGCCGATAATGGCGATCTTGATGCCGTCTTTTTCGCTCGGGCCAGGGATGCGCTTGGCTTCTTCGCCTTCAGCGACTTCTTCCTCGGCGGCACCCTCTTCCGGCTCTTCGGCGTCTTTGGGGAAACTGCCCAGGGCAATTTCCATCAGTTGCGCAATACCACGGCCATGGGCGCCGGCAATTGGAATGGCATCGCCCATACCCAAGGGCGCGAACTCGGCACGTGCCAGGTCGGGGTCGAGGTTATCGACCTTGTTGGCCACCACGTAGGAGGTTTTATTGCGCTTGCGCAGGTGCTCGCCAATCATCTGGTCGGCCGCGGTAAAGCCGGCCTTGGAGTCCACCAGAAAGAGAACGACGTCGGCTTCTTCGATGGCCAGCAACGACTGCTCGGCCATTTTTTCGTCCATGCCGTGTTCGTCACCGGAGATACCGCCGGTGTCGACCAGGATATAGCTTCGCCCTTGCCATTTGGCTTCACCGTACTGGCGATCACGGGTCAGACCAGCCAGGTCGCCAACGATAGCGTCGCGACTTCTGGTCAGGCGGTTAAACAGGGTGGACTTGCCGACGTTGGGACGGCCCACCAGGGCGATTACGGGAACCATACGGCCCCTCCACTCAATTGCAGAAAATACAAAGGCCG
>JBCECW010000267.1:824-5999 GCA_039207785.1 Pseudomonas sp.
TCAAACGGCAGCGGCCGAACTCATCATTGCCCGGGCCTTGCGGCCCGGCACAAGGCTTATTTCTTGATGGTCAGCGCCACCAGCTCACCGCTGTTACCGAAAGCATAGAGCCAATCGGCGACCACCAGCGGACGAGCACGCAGGCCGTCGCTGTCGATACGGGTGCGGCCGACAAAACGACCATCTACCTGGCTGACCAGGTGCAGATAACCTTCGAAGTCACCAAAGGCCACGTAGCTGGAGAACACTTCCGGCGCCGACAGCTGACGGCGAGCCAGGGCTTCGTTGCTCCACAGCGACGACGCCGAACGCTCGTCAACGCTTTCTACTGTGCCATTGGCCAGGCACAGGTAGACGTTACCGATGCTTTCGGCCAGGCCGACGTTACTGGAGGCTTCTCTCTGCCAGATGATGCGACCGTTGCTGGCATCCAGACCGGCAACCCGGCCCTGATAGCTGACAGCGTAGAGGGTATTGCCCGACAGCAGCAGGCCGCCGTCGATATCTACCACGCGGTCCAGCTCGGAGCGGCCTTGCGGCACGGCTACACGCTGCTCCCAGGCCGGCAGGCCACGTTGGGTATCCAGCGCGATCACCTTGCCGGTCGACAGGCCGGCGTAGGCCAGGCTGTCGGTCACGATCGGTGCACCGGTACCACGCAGGGTCAGTACCGCCGGGGTGTTTTCGTAGATCCAGCGCTGTGCACCGGTGCTGGCCTCGAGGCCGATCACGCGGTCGTCCTGGGTTTGCACAACGACGACATCGCCATTGGTAGCCGGTGGGGCCAGCACTTCACTGGTCACCTTGGCGCGCCATTTTTCTTCGCCGGTGGCGCCGTCCAGGGCAACCACTTCACCCTTGAGGGTGCCAACCAGTACCAGACCGCTACCAGCGCCAACAGCGCCCGATACCGGCAGGTCGAGGTCGGTTTCCCACAGCTTGTCGCCGGAGAAACGGTTGATGGCCATGACTTCGCCGTTTACATCAGCGGCGAAGATGCTGTCGCCGTCGATCGCCGGCACCAGCATGTTGAAGGTGTCGCCCTGGCCATCGCCAACCGAGCGGCTCCATTCCTTATGCAGTTCGACTTCTTCGGTGAAGTCCGGCAGTTCAGCTGGCGGCAGTTCTTTCTTGCTAGTGCTGCTGCAACCCGTGACAACTACGGCCAGGGCCAACAGTGCGGCATATTTCCAGCGCATCACTTCACGCATCCCCTTTGGCCAGATCGTCGAGCTTCATTTGCAAGCCACCCACTGCCGCTTCATCGGACAGGGCTGCCTTGGCCTTCTCGTAAGCGCCGCGGGCGTCGTCGTTACGGCCGACTTTCACCAGCAAATCGCCTTTCAGCTCTTCGCGGCTGGCAACGAATGCTTTTTCAGCATCGCCATCGAGCAGCTTGAGACCTTCTTCGGCCTTGTTCTGGGCAGCCAGAACACGGGCCAGACGCTGACGGGCCAGCTCACCCAGGGTTTCATCGGCGGGCTTGGCGACCACGCTTTGCAGTTCAGCGGCGGCGTCGTCGAGCTTGCCGGCGTCGACCGCCGTCTTGGCGGCGAACAGGCTGGCGTACTGGGCGTAGTAAGTGCCGGCGTAGTCGTTTTTCAGCTTGTTGGACAGCTCGGCCACTTTCGCCACATCCGGCTTGCCGGCGGGGTCAAAGGTGGTTTCCAGCAATTGCTGATACAGCATCGAGGCATTCTGTGCCTGGCTGCTCTGGTATTTGTGCCAGGCGTTCCAGCCCGCCACCACGGCCAGGGCCAGCACACCACCGGTCAACAGCGGTTTGCCGTTGCGGTCCCACCACTCCTTGAGGTCCGCCAGTTGTTCTTCTTCGGTACTCGCCACGCCAATGCTCCTTAAACCCGCTGAATGCTTAAACCTTAAGTTTAAAAACCGGTTATTCGTTGAACCTGCCTGTCAGCCTTGCTGCAAGCTGGTTTCCAGGTGCTCGGCCAGAGCATCCCAGGCAATACTTTGTTGTTCGCCCTGACCACGGAGCGGTTTGAACCCTACTACTTGCTGAGCCAGTTCGTCTTCGCCCAGGACCACGGCGAACAGCGCCCCGCTCTTGTCGGCTTTCTTCAGCTGGCTTTTGAAGCTACCGGCACCGGCGTTGACCACCAGGCGCAAGCCCGGCACCTGGTCACGCAGGCGCTCGGCCAGTTGCAGCCCGGCGAGTTCGGCAGCGTCGCCGAAGGCACAAAGGTAAACGTCTACCTGGCGGGCAATTTCTTCCGGTACTTTTTCCAGGGTTTCGAGCAGCAGGATCAGGCGCTCGATCCCCATGGCAAAGCCCACGCCAGCGGTCGGCTTGCCGCCCATCTGCTCGACCAGGCCATCGTAACGGCCACCGGCGCACACGGTGCCCTGGGCGCCGAGCTTGTCCGTCACCCACTCGAAAACGGTTTTGCTGTAGTAATCCAGGCCACGTACCAGCTTGGTATTGAGCACGTACGGAATACCGGCCGCGTCCAGACGGGCTTTCAGGCCTTCGAAGTGCAGGCGCGAGGCTTCGTCCAGGTAGTCCGCCAGTTTCGGCGCGTCGGTCAGCAGGGCCTGGGTTTCTGGCACCTTGCTGTCGAGTACGCGCAGCGGGTTGCTGGTCAGGCGACGCTTGCTGTCTTCGTCGAGCTGGTCGGCACGGGCCGACAGGTAGGCCACCAGGGCATCGCGGTAGGTGGCGCGCGCCTCGCTGGTGCCCAGGCTGTTGAGTTCGAGCTTGACCGCATCGCGGATACCCAGCAGGCCCCACAGGCGCCAGGTCAGCACGATCAGCTCGGCGTCGATATCCGGACCGTCGAGGTTGAAGACTTCCACACCAATCTGGTGGAACTGGCGGTAACGGCCTTTTTGCGGGCGCTCATGGCGAAACATCGGACCGATGTACCAGAGTTTCTGCACCTGGCCACCGCCGGAGATACCGTGTTCCAGTACCGCGCGTACGCAGCTGGCGGTGCCTTCAGGGCGCAGGGTCAGGGAGTCGCCATTGCGATCGTCGAAGGTGTACATCTCTTTTTCGACGATATCGGTCACTTCGCCGATGGAGCGTTTGAACAGCTCAGTGGCTTCAACGATGGGCATGCGGATCTGGCGATAGCCGTAGCCATCGAGCAGGCGCGCCACGCTGTTTTCGAAATAGCGCCAGAGCGGAGTCTGCTCCGGCAGGATGTCGTTCATGCCACGGATGGCTTGCAGGGTCTTGCTCACACGGAATCCTTAACGTTCTTCTTGTCAGCCACGGGCGATCAGCGCTGCGTCGGCTTCGACCTTTTCGGCCGCTTTTTCGCGGATCAGCTGTTCGAGCTGGTCCACCAGGTTGTCATTGGTCAGCTTGGAAGCCGGCTTGCCGTCGATATACACCAGGTTGTTTGGCGTACCGCCGGTTAGGCCGATATGGGCTTCCTTGGCTTCGCCGGGGCCGTTGACGATACAGCCGATTACGGCCACGTCCAGCGGTACCAGCAGGTCTTCCAGGCGGCCTTCGAGCTCGTTCATGGTTTTCACCACGTCGAAGTTCTGCCGTGAGCAGCTCGGGCAGGCAATAAAGTTGATGCCACGCGAACGCAGGCGCAGGGATTTGAGGATGTCGTAGCCGACTTTCACCTCTTCCACCGGGTCTGCCGCCAGGGAGATGCGGATGGTATCGCCAATTCCGTCGGCAAGCAGCATGCCCAGGCCAACCGCCGATTTCACGGTGCCGGAGCGCAGGCCACCGGCTTCGGTAATGCCCAGGTGCAGCGGCTGTTCGATCTGCTTGGCCAGCAGGCGATAGGCCGCCACGGCCATAAATACGTCGGAGGCTTTTACGCTGACCTTGAAGTCGGGGAAATTCAGGCGGTCGAGGTGCTCGACATGGCGCAGGGCCGATTCCACCAGGGCTTCGGGGGTAGGCTCGCCGTATTTTTTCTGCAGGTCTTTTTCCAGCGAACCGGCGTTGACGCCGATGCGGATCGGGATACCGCGGTCGCGCGCGGCTTCGACTACAGCTTTTACCCGGTCTTCGCGGCCGATATTGCCCGGGTTGATACGCAGGCAATCCACACCCAGCTCGGCAACACGCAGGGCGATCTTGTAATCGAAGTGGATGTCGGCCACCAGCGGCACTTTGACCTGCTGCTTGATCTTGCCGAAGGCTTCGGCGGCGTCCATATCGGGCACCGACACGCGCACGATATCGGCGCCGGCTTCTTCCAGGCGGCGGATCTGCGCCACGGTGCCGGCGACATCACAGGTGTCGCTGTTGGTCATGCTCTGCACGGCAATCGGGGCATCGCCACCGACCGGTACGGAACCGACCCAGATCTTGCGCGAGACGCGACGGATGATTGGCGATTCGGCGTGCATGCTTATTGTCCCAACTTGATACGGGCGGTTTCGCCGCTGGTGAACGGCGTGGCGTCAACCGGCTGGCCGTTGTAGCGCACCTGGGCGCCGCGGGCAAAACCCAGGCGCAGTTCCATCGGTGCCTTGCCAGACACTTCGAGTTTTTCCCCTGCACGTTTCAGCCCGCTGACCACCACCTTGCCGGTGGCGTCGGTGAGCGAAATCCAGCAGTTGGCGCTGAAGTCGATGGCCACCACGCCTTCGCCGGCAGCGGCGACAACCGGTGCTGCTGCAGCGGCTGGCGCGGCCGGTGTAGCCGGTACTGGCGCAGGGGCTGCGGTTGTTGGCGCAGTCGGTGCTGGCACCGGCGCTGGCGCACTCTGAGCAGGCGCTGCGGGGGCGCTGGCAACCGGCGCCGCAGGGGCAGCCGGCGCAACAGGTGCCGGCGCGGCGACTGGCGCCTCGGGCTGCCCGGCAAGCTCTGGCGAAACTTCGGCCGGGGCATTTTCTACCGGCCCTTCGGCATCGGCCACGGCCTGGTCTTCCGGCTCGTCCAGCGGATGGATTTCGGTGGTGCCATCGGCGCCGTCAACTTCCACATGGCCCAGGCTGATGCCAGCGTTTTCGCCGCCACGGCCAGCCGACTGATCCTGCCACCAGAGAAAACCGCCACCCGCCAACGCGACCAGCAGCAGGAAGCAGACCGTGCGCAACAGGTTCTGCGACAAGCGCATCGGTTCTTCGATACGGCCCAGGCCGTGCACCGAACTGCCGGTGGCATTGGTGCCGGTGAACTGGTCGAATTCCTGCACGATCAGGGTCTGGTCCATGCCCAGCAGCTTGGCGTAGGCA
>JBCECW010000268.1:0-5957 GCA_039207785.1 Pseudomonas sp.
CCCACGACATCGAAGAAGCGGTGTTTCTGGCCACCGATCTGGTGCTGCTGGCGCCCAACCCCGGACAGATCGTCGAGCGCCTGCACCTGGACTTCGGCCAGCGTTATGCCGCTGGCGAGCCGGCGCGGGTGATCAAGTCGGACCCGCGCTTTATCGAAACCCGTGAGCATGTTTTGGCCCAGGTGTTTTCCCAACGGTTGGCGCTGCAAGCGGAGGCCCGTGTATGACCAGTTACGAAGCCAGTCTGAACACCGGCAAGGTTCGCAGCAGCGAAGCCCTCGGCGAGTTGCCCAGCGCGCCAACCGTGCGCAAGGCGCTGAGCATCCGCGTGATCAGCGCCTTGACCCTGACCACCCTGCTCGCCCTGTGGTGGGCGGTAACCGCCTTCGGCCTGATCGAGCCGCTGTTTTTGCCACCACCGTCTGCCGTGCTGCAAAAAGGCTGGTTACTGGCCACCACCGGCTATATGGAGTCCACCTTGTGGCAACACCTGGGCGCCAGCTTGCAGCGTATTGGTCTGGGCCTGTTGCTGGCCGTATTGAGTGCCGTGCCCGTGGGTATCGCCATTGGCCGTAACCGCATTGCGCAGGGGATTCTCGACCCGCTAATCGAGTTCTACCGCCCTATTCCACCCTTGGCCTATCTGCCGCTGATTGTGATCTGGTGCGGTATTGGCGAGCTGTCCAAGGTGCTGCTGATCTACCTGGCGATCTTTGCCCCGATTGCCATTGCCACCGCCACCGGCGTGCGCAATGTCGACCCGGCCAAGCTGCGTGCCGCGCAGTCACTAGGAGCCAGCCGCAGCCAACTGATTCGCCATGTGATTTTGCCCAGCGCCCTGCCCGACATCCTTACCGGTGTGCGTATTGGCCTAGGGGTTGGTTGGTCGACCCTGGTGGCGGCCGAACTGATCGCTGCCACCAGTGGCCTGGGTTTTATGGTGCAGTCGGCGGCGCAGTTTCTGGTTACCGATGTGGTGATCCTGGGGATTCTGGTGATCGCCGTGATCGCCTTCGCCCTGGAGATGAGCCTGCGCGCGCTTCAGCGCCGCCTCGTACCTTGGCACGGCCAATCGCATTAATTACTTGCTGACGACGCGCCGGCCACGACCGGCACACCCCTTTGCGCTGCACCCACTGCCACGTACGAGATTTGATCATGAGCCTGCACATTACCCCCCTGAGTTCCGCCCTCGGCGCCCAGGTTGAAGGCATTACCCTGAGCGAGCCGCTAAGCGACGCCAACCAACGCGCCATCGAACAGGCCCTGCTGGATCATCAGGTGCTGTTCTTCCGTAACCAGCCGATTACACCGCAACAGCAAGCCCGCTTTGCCGCGCGCTTTGGCGACCTGCATATCCACCCCATCGACCCCAACGTGCCCGAGCAGCCCGAAGTGCTGATTCTGGATACCGCCGTCACCGATGTGCGCGACAACGCCATCTGGCATACCGACGTGACCTTTCTGCCAGAGCCGGCCATGGGCGCAGTGCTGAGCGCCAAGCTGCTGCCGGCCAAGGGTGGCGATACCTTGTGGGCCAGCGGTATTGCGGCCTTCGAAGCGCTGTCGGCGCCGCTGCAAAACCTGCTGAGCGGGCTGACTGCCAGCCATGACTTCACCCGTTCCTTCCCGCTGGAGCGCTATGGCAGCACGCCGGAAGACTACGCACGCTGGGACGAAACCCGGCGCAAACATCCGCCGCAATCGCACCCGGTGGTACGCACCCATCCAGTCAGCGGACGCAAGGCGTTGTTTGTCAGTGAAGGCTTTACCAGCAAGATCAACGAGCTTGAACCGGCAGAAAGCCAAGCCCTGCTCAATTTCCTGTTTGCCCATGCCACCAAGCCCGAGTTTTTCGTGCGCTGGCGCTGGCAAGAAAACGACGTGGCCTTCTGGGACAACCGCGTCACCCAACACTACGCCGTCGACGACTACCGCCCGCAGCGCCGCGTAATGCAGCGCGCCACCATCCTCGGCGATAAGCCGTTTTAAGCCCGGTGTGCGGAGCGCACCTTACGTTTACGCAAGACTCGTAGGGTGCGCTCCGCGCACCAAGCAATCTCCAATCAAAGACACAATCTCCAATCAGAGACAGCACGCTAAGCACGCCCGCCCACTTCCTCGTCTCCGTTCTGAGCCAAACCCCACGCCTTCCCCGAAAAAATACATTCTCCTTAGATTTCAATATCTTACATATTTGGCACGCATCTCGCTAAAGCTCCCGCCGCGGCACAGACCGCACGTAAAAAACAACAACAATACGCTGGAGATCCCCATGAGCTATCCGCTCAACCGTGCCATGGTGCTTGCTACCCTCAGCACTGGCTTCTGCCTTTCCCCCGTAGCCCAGGCCGACTTTGTCAAAGACAGCAAAGCCAACCTCGAACTGCGCAATTTCTACTTCAACCGCGATTTCCGCCAAGACAACGCTACCCAGTCCAAGCAAGACGAATGGGCGCAGGGCTTTTTGCTGCGCTATGAGTCGGGCTATACCGACGGCACCATTGGTGTGGGCGTCGATGCCATCGGCCTGCTGGGGGTGAAACTCGACTCCAGCCCCGACCGCGCCGGCTCCGGCCTGTTGCCACGTGGCCGCAGCGCGCCACGCGAAGCAGCCGACGATTACAGCGAGCTGGGCCTGACCGCCAAACTCAAAGCCAGCAATACCGTGCTGAAAGTCGGCACCCTGATTCCCAAGCTGCCCACCACCCTGGCCAACGATTCACGCCTGCTGCCGCAAACCTTTCAGGGCGCGCACCTGAACTCCACCGAGTTCGCCGGCCTGACCCTGGACGCCGGGCGCCTGACCCAGGTCAGCCTGCGCGATTCCTCCAACAGTGAGGACATGACCCTGGTCACCGGCAGCGCGCGCAATATCGTCGCCAGCGGCACCAGCGACAAATTCGATTTCGCCGGCGCCAGCTACAAGTGGAACGACCAGCTCACCACCGGCTACAACTACGGCAAGCTCGATAACCTGTACGACCAGCACCTGGTCAACCTCACCTACGTGCTGCCGGTAACCGCCGGGCAAGCGCTGAAAACCGACCTGCGCTACGGCCGCTCCGACGACGACGGCCGCAGCAATGTCGATAACCGTGCCCTCGGCGCCATGTTCACCTACAGCCTGGGCGGCCACGCCTTTGGCCTGGGCTACCAGAAAATGAGCGGCGACACCGGCTTTGCCTATATCGGTGGCACCGACGCCTTCCTGGTGAACTTCGTGCAGATCGGCGACTTCGCCAACGCCGACGAGCGCTCCTGGCAGGCCCGCTACGACTACAACTTTGCTGCCCTCGGTGTGCCCGGGCTGACCTTTATGACCCGCTACCTCACGGGCGACAACATCACCCTGGCCAGCGGTGCCGAAGGCAAGGAGTGGGAACGCAATACCGATATCGGCTATGTGTTCCAGGACGGTCCGCTGAAAAACCTCGGGGTGAAATGGCGCAATGCGACCGTACGTTCTACCAACTTTGGCAACGACCTGGACGAGAACCGTCTGATCGTCAGCTACAGCCTGGCCTTGTGGTAACTGAGCCAGTGAAAAAAACGGCGAATGATTTCGCCGCTTCGCTACTCCATAACTCACAGCCTTAACTAATAAGAACAACACACCGGGCGGCGATCCCGCCCGGCACCAGGAGATTGCTTTATGAGCGTGCTTATTGCCCTCGCCGCCCTCGCGCTGTTGATGCTCGCGGCCTACCGCGGCTACAGCGTTATCTTGTTTGCGCCCATCGCCGCCCTGGGTGCGGTATTGCTGACCGACCCGTCCGCCGTGGCCCCGGCCTTTACCGGCGTGTTTATGGAAAAGATGGTGGGCTTCGTCAAACTCTACTTCCCGGTGTTTTTGCTCGGCGCCGTGTTTGGCAAGTTGATTGAGCTGTCGGGCTTCTCGCGCTCCATCGTGGCCGCCGCCATCCGCCTGCTGGGTACGCGCCAGGCGATGCTGGTGATCGTGCTGGTGTGTGCCCTGCTCACCTACGGCGGCGTTTCGCTGTTTGTGGTGGTGTTTGCGGTGTATCCGTTTGCAGCGGAAATGTTCCGCCAGAGCGATATTCCCAAGCGCCTGATTCCAGCCACCATTGCCCTCGGCGCCTTCAGCTTCACCATGGACGCCCTGCCCGGCACCCCACAGATCCAGAACATCATCCCTACCACCTTTTTCGGCACCACCTCGTGGGCCGCGCCGTGGCTGGGTGTGATCGGCACCATTTTCGTGTTTACCGCCGGCATGCTTTACCTGCGCCGCCAACTGCGCAAAGCCAAGGCGGCGGGAGAAGGCTATGGCACCGACCTGCGCAATGAGCCGGAAACCGCTGAAGACCTGACCCTGCCCAACCCATGGCTGGCGTTGTCGCCGCTGATTCTGGTGGGTGTGGCCAACCTGCTGTTTACCCGCTGGATTCCCGAGCTGTATGGCAAGACCCACACCCTGCAACTGGCCGGCATGGCGCAACCCGTCACCAGCGAAGTGGCCAAGCTCACCGGTATCTGGGCGGTGCAGGCGGCGCTGCTGCTGGGCATTCTGCTGGTGCTGATCTGTGGTTTTAAGGCGATCAAGGCCAAGCTGGCCGAGGGCACCAAGACCGCCGTTGGCGGCGCCTTGCTGGCGTCGATGAACACCGCGTCGGAATACGGCTTTGGCGCCGTAATCGCCTCGCTGCCGGGCTTTCTGGTGCTGGCCGATGCGCTGAAAAGCATCCCCAATCCTTTGGTTAACGAAGCGGTAACCGTCACCCTGCTGGCCGGTATCACCGGCTCGGCATCCGGCGGCATGAGCATTGCCCTGGCGGCGATGTCGCACACCTTTATCGAGGCTGCCAACGCCGCCAATATCCCCCTGGAAGTGCTGCACCGCGTGGCGGCCATGGCCAGCGGCGGTATGGACACCCTGCCGCATAACGGCGCGGTAATCACCTTGCTGGCAGTAACCGGCCTGACCCACCGCGAAGCCTATAAAGATATTTTCGGCATCACCCTAATCAAGACCCTGGCGGTATTTGTGGTGATCGGCACCTTCTACGCTACCGGTATCGTTTAACGACGACCTGGCAGGCCTCGCGGCCTGCCACTCCAAGGAGAGAACTATGAGTCTGCACGGCAAAACCGCACTGGTCACCGGCTCCACCAGCGGCATCGGCCTGGGTATTGCCCTGGTACTGGCCAAGGCCGGCGCCAACCTGATACTCAACGGCTTTGGCGACGCCAAGGCGGCCATCGACGAGGTAGCGGCCCTGGGCGGCAAAGTCGCCCACCACCCGGCCGATATGTCCAAGGTGCACGAAATCGAAGACCTGATGGCCTATGCCGAGCGCGAGTTCGGCGGCGTCGACATTCTGGTCAATAACGCCGGCATCCAGTACGTGGCACCGGTGGAAGAATTCCCGGTGGAGCGCTGGGACGCCATTATCGCCATCAACCTGACCTCGGCCTTCCACACCACCCGCCTGGCCCTGCCGGGCATGCGCACGCGCAACTGGGGGCGGATTATCAATATCGCCTCGGCCCATGGCCTGGCGGCGTCCGCCGGCAAAAGTGCCTATGTGGCGGCCAAACATGGCCTGGTGGGCCTGACCAAAAGCGTGGCACTGGAAACCGCCACCACGGGCGTGACCTGCAATGCCATCTGCCCCGGCTGGGTGCTGACCCCACTGGTGCAGAAACAGATCGACGACCGCGCCGCCGACACTGGCGATGCGCAACAAGCTCGGCACGACTTGCTGGCAGAAAAACAACCGTCGCTGGACTTTGTAACGCCAGAGCAATTAGGCGAGCTAGCCTTGTTCTTATGCAGCGATGCCGCTGTACAGGTGCGCGGCGCCGCCTGGAATATGGACGGGGGCTGGTTGGCACGCTGATCGCCCCTCCATCCGCTACACCAGACAAGGACGCCCGCCATGACCCAACCGCTTTGGACCCCTAGCGCCGAACGTATCGCGGCAACACAGATG
>JBCECW010000269.1:0-2262 GCA_039207785.1 Pseudomonas sp.
GGTCAGGGCGCTGTCGTCGTAGAGCGATACCGAGTGGTAGATACGCAATGTCAGGATGGTTTGCGCCTGCACATAGACGCTGTCGGCATCGAGGCTGGCGTCGATAAACACCGGCGCCACTGCTTCGCTGTCGGCGTTCTGCTCGGTCTTGATCACTTGCAGGGTAATGGGCTGGCTTTTGTTTTCCCCAAGGCTCAGGGAGGGAATTACCACGGTGCCCACGTCTTTGGGTTGCAGGGTAATGATCCAGCGGGTGGTGGCGCGGGCCGAGCCGTCGATGGTGGTCAGGCGGTTGATCTGCCGCGTGCCGAGCACTTCGAAGGCTTGGTCCAGGGGCGTGAGGTCGGGTTTGCCGAACAGCGTGGCATCGTCGGACTCCAGCGACAGCTCCAGGGTTTCACCTTCGCTCAGGCGGCTGCGGTCCACCGAGGCGGTGAAGCTGGCGGCGCTGGCCTGCAGGGTGACCAGGCAGAGGAAAAAGGCGCAAAACAAACGAGTCATCAACTAGTTCCTAGGCTCTTGGCGCTGTTGCTGTTCATACCAGAATTTACGTCGCAGCAATTCACCCGGGTCGTCGGGGATCTGCCGCAGCCATTGCTCCATGGCTTGGCGCTGTTCGGCGCCCAGGTGTTGCTGCTGGCCGTCGTCGGCCTGGGGTTTGCCGCCTTCCTGTGGCTCGGCGGGTTTTTGCTGGGCGTCGCTGTCGCCACCGGCCTGGTCACTTTTTTGCTCGGCCTTGGGGTCTTGCTGGCCACCTTGCTGCCCGGCTTGTTGCTGCTGTTGTTGCTTGTCGTCTTGCTCGCCTGGCTTGTTGGCTTGCGGCTGCGCCTGCTGGTTTTTATCGGCGTCGTTGCCGGGGCTTTGCTGGGCGTCTTTCTGATCCTGCTTTTGGCCTTGTTGCTTTTGCTGCTGGTCTTTTTTCTGCTGCTGCTTTTCCTGCTGCTTCTGTTGTTTCAGCAGGTTTTCCACCAGGGCCTTGTTGTCTTGCGCCTGGGGCATATCGGGCTGGCGCTCCAGGGCCTGGTCGTAGGCGTCCAGCGCCGCTTCCAGCTCGCCGCTGCGGGCCAGGGCATTGCCGCGATTGTAGTGGTCGGCGGCGCTATTGCCGGTGGCAAAACGATTGGCGGCGCCGGCGTAGTCGCCGGCCTGGTACAGGGCCTGGCCCTGCCATTTGGGGTCGGTAAAGGTGTCAGCCGCTTCGGCAGCCTTGTGCTGTTGCAGCAGGCGCTCGCCTTGCTGGTCGGCACGTAGCCACAGATCGGCGAACTCGAAGGCATAGCTGGGGCGCGGGCTTAGTACGATCAATAGGGGCAGGCAGAACAACCAGCCGCGTCGGCCGGCGCAGGCCGCCAGCAGCAACAGCGGTAGCAGCAGCCAGTAACCCTGGTCGGCCCAGGTTTCCAGCTGCGTGGGTTCGCTGTCGCGCAGGCTTTCGCTATCGCCTAGCAGGCCAAGGTCGCGCAGGTCGGTTTCATCCAGGCGCGAGCGCAGGTAATTGCCGCCCAGCTCGTTGGTAAACCGCCGCAGGCCAGCGCTGTCCAGGCGCGGCAGCAGGATGCCGCCCTGGGCATCTTTAAGGAAGCCGCCGCCTTCCTGGGCAATCGGTGCGCCCTGGGCCGAACCCACGCCGAGGATCTGCAAGCGGCTGCCGTTTTTACCCAGGGCCTGGCGAATGCCCTGGCGTTCCTGGTCATCCAGTGCCGAGGTAATCAGCAACAGCCGACCTTTGCCTTGCGCGCCCTGGTCGAGCAGGGCGAGGGCCTTGGCCACAGCCAGGTCGGCGCGGCGTCCGGCCTCGGGCATGATCGCCGGCTTTACCGCTTCCAGCAGGTTGCGCGCGGTACCCAGGTCGTCAGACAGCGGCACCAGGGTATGGGCGCTGCCGGCATACAGGACGATGCCGGTCTGCGCATCGTGGCGCGCGTCCAGCAGGTCGAGCACCTTGCGCTTGGCGTGCTCCAGGCGGTTAGGCTGCACGTCGCCGGCAAGCATCGACGGGGTCATATCGAGCATCACCACCAGCGGGTCGGCGCGTTTTTGCGTGCTTTGTTCCACGTGTTGCCAACTCGGCCCGAGCAAGGCCAACAGGCACAGCAGCCAGGACACTCCCAGGGCAATCCATGGCAAGCGGCTGACGCGCCGATTACCGCCACTGAGCAACACGGCATGGAAGGCCGGCGGCAGCAGCATCTGCCAGCGCCCGGCACGGCGCTGGCGGTGCCAGAGTTGCCAGAGCAACCACAGCAGCAGCGGTAGCAGCAG
>JBCECW010000269.1:2272-5937 GCA_039207785.1 Pseudomonas sp.
GAATGGGCGTAGCCATTGCGGCCAGAGGGCGATCATTGGCGCTTCCTTATCCGTGGGCGCCATTTCGGCCGGGCTGGCAGCGCTTGTTGCAGGCGGCTTTGCAGCAGGTGCGGCCACAGCGAGTTGACCACCAGCAGCAGGCTCATCAGCAAGGCGCCGGCCAGCGGCCAGGAATACAGCTCAAGGGCAGGGCGGGCGATGGTGGGTTGCTGGGCCACGGGTTCGAGTTTGTCCAGGCTGGCCTCGATCAGGGTCAGCTCGTCGCTGTCGCGGGCGCGGAAATATTGGCCGCCGGTCATATCGGCAATCTTCTGCAAGGTGGCTTCGTCCAGGTCCAGGCCGGGATTGAGGCCGAGCATGCCAAAGGCGCCACGCTCGGGGTCGGCGCCAATACCGATGGTGTAGACCTTGACCTGTTCTTCGGCGGCCAGGCGGGCGGCGGTCAGCGGGTCGATCTGCCCGCCGTTGCTGGCACCGTCGGTGACCAATACCAGTACCCGGCTATTGGCCGGACGTTGGCGCAAGCGTTTTACCGCCAGGCCGATGGCATCGCCAATCGCGGTGTTTTTGCCGGCAATGCCAATCAGCGCTTCATCCAGCCAGATACGCACGGTGTGGCGGTCGAAGGTCAGGGGCGCCTGCAGATAGGCTTGGCTGCCAAATAGAATCAGGCCGACGCGGTCGCCTTTACGCCCTTCGATAAAGTCGCCGAGCAGGTTTTTTACCAGGGTCAGGCGGCTAACATCGTTGCCGTTCCACTGCATATCGGCGTAGTCCATGGAGCCGGACACATCCACCGCCAGCAACAGGTCGCGGCCACTGGCCGATACCGGCAATGGTTCGCCCACCCAGGCAGGGCGCGCCGCCGCACACAGCAGCAATAACCACAGCAAGGCAAACGGCGCCTGTTGCCGCCAGGCCGGCAGGTTGGCGCGGGCACGGCGGCCGGCCAGGCCTTCGAGTTCGTTAAGAAAACTGACCTTGAGCGCCGCCTCGCCGCTGTCGGCCGCCGGCAATACCAGGCGCAGCAACCACGGCAGCGGCAGCAGCACAAACAGCCAGGGCCAGGTGAACTCAAACATGCTTGCGAATCCAGGTGTCGACGGCCTGGTTCAGGCCATCCACGGCCTTGTCGTCGAGTTTGCATTCGGGCCGGTAGGCGCCTTCTACCAGGATCATCCAGCGGGTAAGGCCGGCGGCCGGGCAACGGTTATCCAGGTAGGCCAGCCAGGCGCGGCCGCTCATGGTGTGGCTTTGGCTGGTGGGGTAGTGGCTGCGGCACAGGCGTTTGAGCAGCGCATTGAGTTGCTGCAGCCAGGGCCCGGCACTGACGCCGTCGTAGGGTTTTTTCAATTGCCCGAGTTCTTGCAGGGCGGCCAGGCGCAAGGGGTCCAGCGGCACTTCGGTGCGGGTGGTTTTCTTGCGCAGCGGCAGGCGTTTGCGCAGCCGCCACAGGCCCCAGAGCAGCACCGGCAGCAGGGCCGCGAGCAGCCACCAGCCCGGTGCCGGCGGCCACCAGGACACCGGCGCTGGTGCGATCAAGGGTTGCAGTTGGTCGAGGGGATTCATTGTTTCTTTCTCGGCCGCTGCGCGTGCAGATGGTCGCGCAGTTGTTCAATCGGGTCGTTCAGGGTGCTGAGCGGAAACAGCGGCACGCCGAGTTTCTGCGCCAGCAATTGCCAGCGCGCCTGGCGGGCTTCGCCCAGGGCATGGTAGGTCTGGCGCAGGTCGGCGTTATGGGTGTCCAGTTCCAGCAGCGCGCTGCGTTCGGTGAACTGCAGCAGTCCGGCGGCGGGCAGGGCGTGGTCCAGTGGGTCGGACAGCGGCAGCAACAGCAGGTCGGTATGGCGGGCGAGCAGGGTCAGTTGCTGTTCGGCGCTGTCGTTTAGCGCGCGTTCGTCACAGACCACCACCGCCAGGCTGCCGGGGCGCAGCACTTCGCGAGCGCGGCGCAGGGCCAGGCCAAAGGTGTCGCGGCCGGCGGGGATTTCGCTATTGAGGTTCTGGTTGGCGCGCACCATGCGGTTAAGCAATTGCAGCAGGCCCATCTTGCTGCGCCGTGGCTTGATTTCGTGGTGCTCGTTGTCGCCAAACACCAGGCCGCCGACGCGGTCGTTATGGCTTAGCGCCGCCCAGCCAATCAACGCCGCCACTTGCGCGGCCAGCACCGATTTAAAGGCCAGGCCGGAACCGAAAAACAGCCGCTGGCTTTGCTCCACCAGGATAAAGATCGGCCGTTCGCGCTCTTCATGAAACAGCTTGGTATGGGGTTCCTGGGTTCGTGCGGTAACGCGCCAGTCGATGGTGCGTACGTCGTCGCCAGCCTGGTAGACCCGCACCTGGTCGAAGTCCACGCCGCGGCCACGCAATTTCGAATGGTGCAGGCCCACCAGCGGGCTGCGCCGCGCCGGCGTGGAAAACAGCTGCACCTCGCGAATGCGGTGACGCATTTCGATCAGTTCGGCCAGGCTGACGCGAATGCCCGGTTCGCTGGCGGCGATGGGTTGCATGGCGATCAGGCCACGGCAACCACATCGAGGATACGTTGCAGCACCCGGTCCTGGTCGATACCGGCAGCCTCGGCCTCGAACGACAGGATGATGCGGTGGCGCAACACGTCGAACAGCACGGCCTGGATATCTTCCGGCGACACGAAATCACGGCCGGCCAGCCAGGCATGGGCGCGGGCGCAACGGTCGAGGGAAATGGAACCGCGCGGGCTGGCGCCATAGGAAATCCACTCGGCCAGCTCCGCGTCGAACTTGGCCGGGGTGCGCGTGGCCATAACCAGCTGCACCAGGTATTCCTCCACCGCGTCGGCCATATATAAGCCGAGCACTTCCTTGCGTGCGGCAAAGATCGCCTGCTGGCTGACTTTATGTTCCGGCTTGGCTTCGCCATTCAGGGCATCGCCACGGGCTTGCTGGAGGATCTTGCGTTCCACCGAGGCATCGGGGAAGCCGATCTTCACATACATAAGGAAGCGGTCGAGCTGGGCTTCCGGCAGGGGATAGGTGCCTTCCTGCTCGATCGGGTTTTGCGTGGCCATTACCAGAAACAGCGGCGACAGGTCGTAGGTGCTGCGCCCGACGCTGACCTGGCGCTCGGCCATGGCTTCAAGGAGCGCCGACTGCACCTTGGCCGGGGCGCGGTTGATTTCGTCCGCCAGTACCAGGTTGTGGAAGATAGGGCCTTGCTGGAACACGAAACTGCCGGTTTCCGGGCGATAGATTTCCGTGCCGGTGATATCGGCAGGCAGCAAGTCGGGGGTGAACTGAATCCGGTGGAACTCCGCTTCGATACCTTCGGCCAGCTCCTTGATCGCCTTGGTCTTGGCCAGGCCGGGGGCGCCTTCAACCAGCATATGGCCGTCGGCGAGGAGGGCGATCAGCAGCCGCTCGATGAGTTTTTCCTGGCCCAGAATCTGCGTGGAGAGAAATTGACGCAGGGCGACTAGCGCTTCGCGGTGTTCCATCGTGGAGGGTTCCTGGCGGATTGACGGGTGCAACAGCTCGCAGCGGTGCGGGCAGAGCCTGCGTGGGGTGGCTGCAAATGGCGAGACACTTTAATGCATAACCCAGGGTGGCGGCTATCGTGGCCAGGGGGTTTGCGCAGGGCGTCATGTTTAACACCGTCATCCCCGCGAAAGCGGGGATCCAGACTGT
>JBCECW010000270.1:0-5935 GCA_039207785.1 Pseudomonas sp.
GTCAACCTGTGTCCCAACCCGCTATACCGCGACCGCTTCAAGCCGGCCATCGAGCTCTTGGAGTCACGCTTTAGCGTGCTCAACCTGGATGCCGGCGAAGACTATCGCGAGCGTGCCGGTGCCAGCGAAGCCTGGGGGTATTACGCCTGGCCGCTGGGGCCGCCCGTCGCCGCCTGGCTGGAACAGCAACTGGATTTCAGCGCGGCAGTAACGCGCGAGGTGGTGCTGGAGGTTAACCATCACCCGCTGCGGGTGCTGGCCCATGAAGGCAATCGCGCCTTGCTGGACTTTGACGAGCTGTGCCGGCACCCCCATTCCAGTGCCGACTTTCTCTGGCTGTGCCAACGCTTCCGGCGCATTGCCATCTACGGTGTACCGCGCCTGGATGGCGAGGGCATCGATGTGCAGCAGCGCATTCTCAATGTCGTCGATATCGCCTACGACAGCGGCGTGCAGCTCTTGCTGGGCTGCGAGGCGGAGCTTGATGAGGTATGCCGACCAGGCTCGCACCTGGACTTTGTGCGCACCCGTAGCCGCTTGCGCCAGCTCACCACGCAGCACCTTGCGAGCTAATTGCGATTATCGAACTGCGGTTCGATAATCGGCCAAATCGAGTCGTGCCCGAGACAATAACAAAATGACTGATGAAGCCCGTATCACCTTGCCGCCACTGGCGCCGCCGATCATTGCCTCGCCGGCCAAGCGTATCGAAGCCTTTACCGGCGACCCCAATTTTATGACCTCCCTGGCCCGCGGCCTGGCGGTGATCCATGCCTTCCAGGAGCGCAAACGCCACCTGACCATCGCCCAGATCAGCCACCGCACCGAGATTCCCCGGGCCGCCGTGCGCCGTTGCCTGCATACGCTGATGAGCCTGGGTTATGTCACCACCGATGGCCGCACCTATTCGCTGCTGCCAAAGGTGCTGACCCTGGGCCACGCCTATCTGTCTTCGACGCCACTGGCGGTGACGGCGCAGCCGATTCTCGACCGCTTGAGCGAGCAACTGCACGAAGCCTGTTCCATGGCCACCCTGGAAGGCGACGAGATTCTCTATATCGCCCGCTCGGCCACTCCGCAGCGTTTGATTTCGGTGGATTTGAGCGTCGGCAGTCGCTTGCCGGCGTACTGCACCTCGATGGGCCGCATCCTGTTGGCGGCGCTGGATGACGCCGCGCTGGACGACTACATCGACCATGCCGAGCTGCAGATCAAGACCAGCCGCACCGTGCACACCCCCGAGGCGCTGCGCGCCAGCATCGACGAGATCCGCCGGCAGGGCTGGGTGATTATCGACCAGGAGCTGGAGGTGGGCCTGCGCTCGGTGGCGGTGCCGTTGAAAGACTCGGCTGGGCAGGTGTTGGCCGCACTTAACGTAGGCACCCATGCCGGGCGGGTTTCCCGCCAGGAGCTGGAAACGCGGTTTTTGCCGGTGCTGCTGGAAGCCAGTAAAGAGCTGAGTGCGCGGTTGTTTCATTGAATTTGTGTTTGCCCCGGCCCTCACCCCTAGCCCCTCTCCCGCAAGCGGGAGAGGGGAACACACCGCGATTTACTGGCTTCCTCAGTTAGGCCCCCTCTCCCGCCTGCGGGAGAGGGCGGGGGGTGAGGGCGCTGCGCGCACGATCACCGCTAGTGTTCGATAAACGCCCAGTTAGTCGATTATCGGATTGAAGCGCCCCCCTGCCGCTGCGTACTGTTCCTGCGTCGCCAAGGCGACCCGCTATGCCTCCAATAAAAACAAATGAGAGCCAGCCATGGACATCCGTTCGCCGCAGCGCGCCCGCGCTTCGCTGACATCCGCTGCGCAGCGTCTGCCTAGCCCGTCCCTCATTCCTGTTCCATTCGCCTGCAGCCGAGTGGCGAAGAAAAACTCACAGGAATTTCTTGCATGACCAGCCAAGCGCATGTGCCCGCCAGCGGCACGCTCGACGTACAAGGTTTTATCAACGCCCAGCCACTTTCCCGCTACCAGTGGAAGATTGTGCTGCTGTGCTTTCTGATCGTTTTCCTCGATGGCCTCGACACCGCCGCCATGGGCTTTATCGCTCCGGCGCTGACCCAGGATTGGGGTGTGGACCGCGCCAGCCTGGGCCCGGTGATGAGTGCCGCGCTGATCGGCATGGTGTTCGGCGCCCTGGGCTCGGGGCCGATTGCCGACCGCTTCGGGCGCAAGGTGGTGCTGGTTAGCGCCGTTAGCCTGTTCGGTCTGTTCAGCTTGTTGTCGGCTTTTAGCAGCAATCTCGACCAGCTCCTGGTGCTGCGCCTGCTGACCGGCCTGGGCCTTGGTGCGGCGATGCCGAACGCCACCACCTTGCTGTCCGAATACACCCCGGAGCGCCTCAAGTCGCTGCTGGTGACCAGCATGTTCTGTGGCTTCAACCTGGGCATGGCCGGCGGTGGGTTTATCTCCGCCAAGCTGATTCCGGTATTTGGCTGGCATAGCCTGCTGCTGCTCGGCGGCATCCTGCCGTTGCTGCTGGCCGTCGTGCTGCTGGTATGGCTGCCGGAATCGGCCCGTTACCTGGTGGTGCGCAACCGCGGCGCCGACAAGGTACGCCAGGTGCTGGCCCCGATTGCGCCCGGCGAGGTGGCCAAGGCCGCTGATTTCAGCGTGCCGGAACAGAAAACCGTGCAGAGCCGCAATGTGCTCAAGGTGGTGTTTTCCGGTACCTACAGCGCGGGTACTCTGCTGCTGTGGTTGACCTACTTTATGGGCCTGGTGATCGTCTATCTGCTGACCAGTTGGCTGCCAACCCTGATGCGCGACAGCGGCGCCAGCATGGAGCAGGCAGCGTTTATCGGCGCGCTGTTCCAGTTTGGCGGCGTGCTTAGCGCCGTGGGCGTGGGCTGGGCCATGGATAAATTCAACCCGCATAAAGTCATCGGCAGCTTCTATCTGCTGGCCGGTGTCTTCGCCTACTTCGTGGGCCAGAGCCTGGGTCAGGTGACGGTGCTCGCCACCCTCGTGCTGCTGGCCGGTATGTGCATCAACGGCGCGCAATCGGCCATGCCGTCGCTGGCCGCGCGCTTCTACCCGACCCAGGGGCGCGCCACTGGGGTGTCGTGGATGCTGGGTATCGGCCGCTTCGGCGCCATTCTCGGTGCCTGGATCGGCGCCACCTTGCTGGGCATGGGTTGGAACTTCGAGCAGGTACTGACTGCCCTGGTGGTGCCGGCGGCAGTGGCCAGCGTGGCAGTGGTGATCAAAGGCCTGGTGAGCCACGCCGACGCGACGTAAAGCCAAAACCGCTCCTACGGCGCAATACGATCCGTAGGAGCGAGCTTGCTCGCGAAGCTTTTCAACCCGAATACCGTTTTGTAGCTGTAAACGGTGTGGGTTGTCCGGTTCCAATTACTAACCTTTAGGGAGTGCCCTACAGACCCTCCGGCTTTCACTGCTGATGCTGACGGCTTCTTCTAGCCCAGGCATTTGTCATGAGTCACTTTCCTCTGCTGAGTCGCTATGCGCGCCAGTCCTGGCGCGTTTTCTCTACCTTCCTGCTGGCCCCTTTGCTGGCGTCTTCTGCCCAGGCCCAGATGCACGATCTGGGCGTATTACCCAACGGTTCTTTCTCCCAAGGCACGGCCATCAGCGGCGATGGTGCGCTGGTGGCCGGCGTTGGCGCCGATGCCCTGGATAATCAATGGCTGCTGTTGTGGTCCGCTGACAAAGGCTGGGTCAAGGTTGCGCCGTTTACCGGTTTTGCCACGGTGCACGCGGCCAGTGGCGATGGCAGCGTGCTGGTGGGGGCGGCGCGTCTGAATGGCGCCTCCCATGCGTTTCGTTGGGAAGCGGCAACAGGCCTGGTCGATCTCGGCACCTTTGGCGGTGTGGTCAGCCAGGCCTGGGGCATCAGCAGCGATGGCCAGGTGATTGTCGGCGATGCTGCCAATGCCGCGCTGGTCCGTCGTGCCTTTCGCTGGACTGCCGGGCAGGGCTTGCAGGAACTTGGCGGCCTGACCCCAACCGGTATGAGCATCGCCTTTGCTGTCAGTGGCGATGGCGCCGTGGCGGTGGGCACAGCGGCAAACAGCAGCAATATCAACCGCGCGGTGTTGTGGCAGGGCGGCACCATCGTCGACCTGGGGACTTTGCATGGCAGCGCGGGCGGCGGTGCGTTGGGGGTAAACGCCGACGGCAGCGTCGTGGTAGGCGCCAGCGATGTATATGCCTTTCGCTGGACAGCGGCTGGCGGCATGCAGGACCTCGGCTCGCTGGGCGGGGGTTATGCCGCGGCCCAGGATGTCAGTGCCGACGGTGCGGTGGTAGTGGGCAACGCGTCCTGGGTGGATGACAGTGACCGCGCGTTTCGCTGGACCGCCGAGACCGGCATGGTCAGCCTGGGCTTGCTGCATGGCGGCACCTATAGCCTGGCCAATGGCGTCAGTGATGATGGCCGCATCATTGTCGGCACCGCCGATAACGCCAGCGGCGAACGGGCGTTTATCTGGAAGGACGCGGTGTTGCAGGACCTTGGGCACGTGCAAGGCTCGGTGCTCGGCAGTGCCGACACCAGTGCGCAGTTGCTCGGCAGCCAGGCGCGGCGCACGCGCGCAATCGCGGAAAAACGCTGCATACCGGGCGCCATCCAGCACTATTGCCTGAGCCTTGGCGGCGGTCTGGTCGCGGGCGAGGGCGATGCAAACAGCCTGCAGACGAGCGCTGCTATCGGCGCCGGTATTCGCCTCGATTCGCACTTCAGCCTTGGCGCCAACCTGATTGCGGCCCAGGCCCGTTGGCACGCCAACAACGCCAGGCAAGACGCCGAGCTAGGGTTTGGCGCCTGGCTGGCCTATCAGCAACACGCCGCCACGGGCACCGGCTGGAATGCCGTGGCCAGCGCGGCCACCAGCGGCGGCACCAGCCGCTTTAGCCGTGGTGAGCGCGGTGCGGATGTGCAGCAGGCCAGCAGCCAGGTCGATCTGCGTACCACGGCAGCGCGTTTGGCCGTGGGCTATGGCTTCGCCCTGGGCCATTCGCTGCTGACCCCGGAACTGGCCATTACCCATAGCCAGGGGCGACGCCAGGGTTTTACCGAACACCATGTGGTGTTGCCGTTACAGGTGTATGGCAGCCGCAGCGCGGCTACCTACGCCAGCCTGGCAGTGCGCGGTGAAGTGCCGGTCAGCGAGCGGGCAACGCTGCAGTTCGGGCTGGGCGTGGATATCTTGCTCAGCGAACGTCAGCCAACTTTTACCGGCCAGTCGCAAATTCCCGGCCTTGCCCGCTTCGACCTGCCGAGCACTTTGCAACAGCGCCATCTGCTGCCCCTGGCGAGTGCCGGTTATCGCTATGCGCTGAGCGACAACGCCAGCCTGGGCGCACAGGCCCAGGTAGCCGCTGCGGCGTTTGCTGGGCAGCGGCCGGTGTATGGGCTGGAATTGGAGTACCGCTATCGGTTCTAGGCCTATTTCCAGTCGATGCGCGCCAGTTTCCATTCCTGGCCTTCCAGCCACCATTCCAGCTTGACGCTGTAGGTATTGGCGTTGTCGGGAATCAGCCCCTCGGCGCCGGTCACCGCCACTTGCGCCTCGGTATAGCCCTTGCTGGAGGACGTGGGGTCCAGCGTGCTGGTTTTGCTCAGGGCAGTAACCCGCACATTCTTGTAACGCAGAAAGAGCCCGAGCATGGTGCGCTGCGCCCACTGGCTGTCGTATTGCTGCTGTGCGCGGAATTCGGGGTGCAGTTGTTCCATCACGGCACTGTTGCGCTTGGCTTCGAGGTTGTCCTGCAGGGTTTGTACGGCGGCTTCCAGTGCCGCTTGCGGGTCACTGGGGGTGCAAGCGCTGATCAGCGTCACGAGTAACGCAATTATCCACAGGCGGGCGAGGGGATTTATCCGCTCCGGCATGCTCAACTCCCTTTTCATGGTTATGATGCCCGGCAGAGCTCAGGCGCGTTGCCCGCCAATCTACCCCATGCAAGCGGGGTGAG
>JBCECW010000271.1:0-5924 GCA_039207785.1 Pseudomonas sp.
CGGCCGATATCGGCAGGCGCCTGCCAGTGGGCGATATCTTCCAGCGGCAGGGTCTGCTCCTCACCGCGCTCGGCCGGTTGCCCGGACAGTTTCAAGGCGCGGCAGAGAATGCGGCTGTCGCCTTCCCAGAGCAGGCCCAACTGGTCTTCCAGGCGGGTGATCAGGCTGAACACCGCACCTTTTTCGTGGGGCTGCAGGTTTTCCACGTGCACGCTGGCGATAAAGGGGCCCATGCCGCCCAGCGGGCGCACACCACGAATACGGTTCTCCAGGTGCACCAGGCCGAGCAGGGGGAAGGGGAAGCTGGGGTCGGTGAGCAGCTGCATTTGCAGGGGGAAGGCCAGGATATGCGGGTAGGTCGGCGGCAGATGGCCGTCGTCGACAAAGCCGCAGAGCTGGCGATAACGCTCGAGTTTTTTTCCGTCCACGCCCATGGCGCAGCGCAACCCCAGGTCGGGCAAGGTCTGCCCGCGCACACCCCGGCGCACGGCCGCACGGGCAAACAGACCCGGCAGGGCAGGGGCGGTGGGCAGGTCGAGCCAAGTGGTGGTCATAGGCAGTTCCTTAGCTTGTGGTTGAAAACACGCGATGCCAGCAGCTTAGACTGCCAGCGCCGGCAGGCATTGGCCGCACGGCCCGCATGGGCGGCAGGCCAGCCAATCGACAGCACCACGCGCATGCCCGGCCTTGAGCCGGCGGGGCAAAACTGCCTAAGATGGCCGCGCCTCACGAACCTATAAGAATGCTAAAAATGACGCGTGATCTGACCGACGATGTGGCACTGATGCGCCCGGTGATCGACGCCCTGCGAGCCAGCGGAACCGATCCTGATCGGGTGCTGGCGCGGGTCGGTTTGCCGCCTGGTGGCTTGCCTGCCGGGCGCTTTCCCCACTCGGCCCAGGCGTTGTTCTGGAAAGCTGCCAGCGATGAATGCGGCGAGCAGGATGTTGGCCTGTACCTGGCCCAGCACCTGCCAGCCTTCCATGGCCTGCTGCTGGAATACCTGTTCCTGTCCAGCGAGACCTTTGGCGAAGGTCTGCGCCATGCCCTGCGTTATGTGCGCCTGCTCTCCGATACCCTGAATGCCCGCCTGGAAGTCGACGGTGAAGTGGCCACCTTGCTGCTTGGCATGTCTGCCGGTGTACCGCGGCATTTTCCGGAGATGCTCGCCGGCGCGGTAATCCGCCTGTTCGATGCCTTGACCGAAGGCCATTTCAAACCCCATGTGGTGCAATTGATGCACGCCGAAGGCGCGGCGCCGGCTCGCTACCTCAAGGTGTATGGCTGCCCGGCGGAGCTGGGGGCTGAGCGTTATGCCCTGCAATTCGATGCCGATGTGCTTGGCCGTGCGTCACGGCATGCCGCGCCAGAACTGCTGCGTATGCATGAGTCCCTGGCCCGCCGGCAACTGGCAGAAGTGGAGCGCCTGGACCTGGTGCGCCAGGTGCGCGAGTTGATTGGTGAGTTGCTGGTTGATAGCGGCGCCACTCTGGAACAGGTCGCCGGCCGCTTGAATATGCCGCCACGGCGTTTGCGCGAGCGCCTGGCCATGGCCGGTGTGCGCTTTAACGACCTGGTCACCGACTACCGCTGCCGCCTGGCCAAGGAGCTGTTGCTCAAGACTGACGAACGTATCGAAGTGATCGTCGAGCGCACCGGCTTTTCCGAACCCAGCACCTTCTACCGCGCCTTCAAACGTTGGGTCGGCGAAACCCCGGTGGAGTTTCGCAAACGCGGTAAACCGCAGGGCGAGTAACGGCGGGTTTACCGCCGCAGCGCCTCGGCGACAAAGTCGAGGCGGTCCTGACCAAAGTGCATTTCACCATCGACAAAAAAGATCGGCGCACCAAAGGCGCCGCGCTTGATGGCGTCTTCGGTAATGTCTTTAAGCCGCTGCTTTACTGCTTCGTCGTTGATCAGGCGCTCGAACTCCTGCGGGTCGAGGCCCGCCGCGCTTAGCACTTGCGCGACAACGGCCGGGTCACCCAGATTTTTTTGCTCCACCCACAACGCGGTAAACACCGCCTGCAAATACGGGTGGAAATTGGCCGTGCCCAGGTAGCCGGCGGCACCGCGCATCAGCAACAAGGTATTGATCGGGAAGAAACGATTGAACGACAGCGGCACGCCGTAGCGGGTGGCGAAGCGTTGCATATCGGCGATGGTGTATTGCGCCTTGGCCGGGATGGCGATGGGCGACTGGTTGCCGGTGGCCTTGAAGACGCCGCCCAGCAGCATGGGTTTCCAGGTGATCTCCACGCCGGCATCGGCGGCGATTTTTGGCAGTTGGGTCCAGGCCAGGTAGGTGGTGGGGCTGCCAACGTCGAAGAAAAATTCCAGGGTTTTGCTCATCTCGATTTCCTTGTTTTTATGATTTTTGGGTAAGCGCCGCTTAGAACGTCTCTAGCCAAGGACGCAGATCGAGTTCGTGTGTCCAGGAGTCCTTTGGCTGCGTGTGAATTTGCCAGTAGCTATCAGCGATATGGTCGGGGTTCAAAATGCCGTCTTGCTCTTTCTTCGCGTACATCTGCGGGAAGTTGTCGCGGATAAACGCGGTGTCGATGGCGCCATCGATGATCGGGTGGGCCACATGAATACCCTGCGGGCCCAGTTCGCGGGCCATGCTTTGCGCGGTGGCGCGCAGGGCGAACTTGGCGCTGGCGAAGGCGCAGAAACCTTTGCCGCCACGTAGCGAGGCTGTGGCACCGGTGAAAATAATCGTGCCGCGGGCGCGTGGCAGCATCACCCGCGCGGCTTCACGGCCGGTCAGGAAACCGGCGAGGGCGGCCATTTCCCAGACCTTGCGGTACACCCGCTCGGTGGTGTCGGTGATGGAAAACATCACGTTGGCGCCGATATTGAACACCACCACTTCCAGCGGGCCGATCTCCCGTTCGATGGTGGCGAACATCTCCACCAGTTGTTCTTCTACCCGAGCGTCACAGCCGAACGCACGCGCCTCGCCGCCAGCTGCGGTGATTTCCGCCACCAGCGGTTCCAGCTTCTCGGCATTGCGGCGGGCCACGCAGGCCACATAGCCCTCGCGGGCAAAACGCTTGGCTATCGCCCCACCGGTAGCATCGCCGGCTCCCACCACTAACACCGCTTTGCGTTCGCTCATTGTTGTTCTCTCGGTTGTGTTTATGGGTTAGTTCCTTTTTGGAACTTTTGTGGATAGTCAGTTCCTTTTTGGAACCTGTCAAGCTAGAGTGAGCAACACGAATTCTTGGAGAGCCCCGATGCGTTGGGAAGAACTGGGTGACCAACCATGTTCGCTGTCGCGCACTCTGTCGGTGGTGGGTGACCGCTGGACCCTGCTGGTGCTGCGCGAATGTTTTATGGGCGTGCGCCGTTTCGATGACTTCGAAAAGCGCATGGGCATTACCCGCCATGTGCTGGCCGAGCGCCTCAAGCGCCTGACCGAGCATGGCGTATTGGTGAAAAGCGCCTACCAGCAACGCCCGCTGCGTGAGGAGTATAGGTTGACCGAGAAGGGCCACGACCTGTACCCGGCCGTGCTGGCGCTGGTGAACTGGGGCGACCGGCATATGAGCGACGACATCGGCCAGCCGATCCGCCATGTGCATAAAACCTGCGGCCATGAAGTGCGCGGCGTACTGGTGTGTTCGGAATGCGGCGAACCCTTGCAGGCACGCGATATGAGCTTGCGCGAGGCGCCGGAGCTGGAAGGGCAGTTATTGCCGGCGCATTGGCATCGGGTGCCGGGCGGGTAGGCCGCTTGGTGCGCGGAGCGCACCCTACGATGCCGATGTAAACGAGATGGTTTGGGCACGACGCGGTGCCGTAGGGTGCGCTCCGCGCACCGCGACCTCAGAACAGGCGCGCTAGCAGGGCCGTAACGGCGGTCTCAACCCGAAGAATACGATCGCCCAGCTGCACCGGCTGCAACCCCGCTTCCGCCAGCTTCTCGACCTCATAGGGAATCCAGCCGCCCTCCGGGCCGATGGCCAGGGTCACCGGACCTTCCACCGCACGCGGGCAGGCGGGGTATTGGCCAGGGTGGCCAACCAACCCCTGGGTGCCGGCACAGATCTGCGCCAGGTGATCTTCCACAAACGGCTTGAAGCGTTTTTCGATACGCACCTTGGGCAGCACGGTATCGCGTGCTTGCTCAAGGCCCAGGATCAGTTGCTCGCGAATGGCCGCCGGTTCAAGAAACGGCGTCTGCCAGAAGCTTTTTTCCACCCGGTAGCTGTTGAGCAGGATCAGCCGTGGCACGCCCATGCTGGCCACCGTTTGCAGCACGCGACGCAGCATCTTCGGCCGTGGCAGGGCCAGCAGCAGGGTCAGCGGCAGCTTGGCCGGCGGGGCCTGGTCGAGGCTGATTTGCAGCTCGGCTTCGTGGTTTTCCAGGCGCAGGATCTGCGCCTGGCCCATCAGCCCGTCGACACGGCCGACACGCAGGCTGTCGCCCGATTCGGCGCGGTGCACCTCTTGCAAATGGGTCAGGCGCCGGTCACGCAGGATGACGCGGTCGGCGCCGACAAAGTCGGCGTCTTCCAGAAGCAGCAGGTTCACGGCTGGGTGGCTGGCGGTTGGGCGTCTTCGTCGCTGCGGGCTTCGGCTGGGCGCTTGCGCACCATGGCGCCGAAGAACACGCCGATTTCAAACAGCATCCACATCGGCACGGCCAGCAGGGTTTGCGACAGCGGGTCCGGCGGGGTAAGGATCATGCCGACCACAAAGCAGCCGATGATCACGTACGGGCGAATCTTGCGCAGATAGGCCACGTCGACGATGCCGATGATCACCAGCAGCACCACGGCCACCGGAATCTCGAAAGCCACGCCAAAGGCGAACAGCAGGGTCAGCACCGAGTCGAGGTAGGTGTTGATATCGGTCATGGGCGTGACGCCCACCGGCGCCGAACCCAGCAGGAAGTGGTAGATCAGCGGCAGCACGAGGAAGTAGGCGAAGGCCATGCCGCCGTAGAACAGCACCACGCTGGAGGTCAGCAGGGGCACGGCGATACGTTTTTCGTGCTTGTACAGGCCCGGTGCGATAAAGCCCCAGGCCTGGTGCAGGATCACTGGCATGCTGGCGAACAGCGCCACCACCATGGTCAGTTTCAGCGGTGCGAGAAATGCCGAGGCCGGGTCGATGGCAATCATCGTCGCGCCTTCGGGCAAGAAGCGGCGCAGCGGTTCGGAGGCCAGGGTGTAGATATCCCGCGCGAAGTAGAACAACCCGGCGAAGATCAGGAAGGTCGCGGCCACGCAGCGCAACAGGCGCGTGCGCAGCTCGGTGAGGTGCGAAACCAGCGGCATCTGCTGGTCGTTTTCCGGGGTATCTGCGCTCATGGGGCTCGCGGCGGTTGAGGGGGGACGGGGAGGTCCAACTGGCCTTGCTGCTCGGAAACCGGCGCGACCTCGGGTGTTTCAACCGGCACTGGCTGAACGGCTGCCGGTTCGGCTACCACTGGCGCAGGTTCTGCAACGGCTGCATCAGCCGGCACCGGCGGTGCAGCAGGCACCTGGGGTGGGGCGATAGCGTTGCGGGCTTCCTGTTCCAGCGCCAGGATATGTTCGTTGTGCAGCTGCCGACGGATTTCATCGGCGCCGATTTCGCGTTCCACTTCCTGTTTGATCGCATTGAAGCTGCGTTTCAGGCGGCCGATCCACAGGCCTGCCGTGCGCGCGGCACCCGGCAGGCGCTCGGGACCGAGCACCAGCAGGGCCACCAAGCCCACCAGCAGCAATTCGCCGAAGCTAATGCCAAACATGGGTTAGTCCTTGCGCGCCGGCTCTTCGACTTTCTGCGCGTGCGCGTCGATGGTGTGCGGTTGGTTCAGCGGTGCGCTCTGCGCCTGTACAGGCTGCGTGGGCGCCGGCTGGTCGGCGGGTTTTTCATCGTCGTTCATGGCTTTGCGAAAGCCCTTGATGGCTTCGCCGACGTCGCTGCCC
>JBCECW010000272.1:0-5893 GCA_039207785.1 Pseudomonas sp.
TTCTTCCAGGGTGCGATGCCCCACGAATGCGCCGGTGTTGACGTCGATGGTGCTCATCGCCTCCGCCGGGTCGATGATCAGGTAGCCGCCGGACTTCAACGGCACCTTGCGCTCCAGGGCTTTCTGGATTTCATCTTCCACGCCATAGAGGTCAAAGATCGGCCGTTCGCCCGGGTAGTGTTCGATACGGTCAGCCACTTCCGGCATCAGCTCATCGACGAACTGGGTAACTTTCTGGAAGGTTTCCCGCGAGTCGACGCGCAGTTTCTCGGTGCGCAAACTGACCAGGTCGCGCAGGGTGCGCAGGGCCAGGCTGAGGTCTTCGTAAATCACCGACGGCGTTGGCGCGGTTTTGATCTGCGCGCCGATCTGCCCCCATAGGCGGCGCAGGTAGCGGATATCCGCGACGATCTCATCGGCACCCGCGCCATCGGCAGCGGTGCGCAAGATAAAGCCGCCGGCCTCTTCGATGCCTTCGGCCGCGATACAGTCGGCCACCACTTTTTTCAGGCGCTCGCGCTCGACTTCATCTTCGATGCGCAGCGAAATACCGACATGGCTGGTGCGCGGCATATACACCAGATAACGCGAGGGAATCGACAGCTGGGTGGTCAGGCGCGCGCCCTTGCTGCCTATCGGGTCCTTGGTGACTTGCACCGTCAGGCTCTGCCCTTCGTGCACCAGGGCGCTGATGCTTTCCACGGCCGCGCCTTCGCGGGTGGAGATTTCCGAGGCATGGATAAACGCCGCGCGCTCCAGGCCGATATCGACAAAGGCCGCCTGCATACCGGGCAGCACGCGCACCACCTTGCCTTTATAGATATTGCCGACGATGCCGCGGCGCTGCGTGCGCTCGACGTGCACTTCTTGCAGCACACCGTTTTCCACCACCGCCACGCGCGATTCCATGGGGGTGATATTGATCAGAATCTCTTCACTCATGACGGCTCTCGCTCAAGGCTCGGGGCGTTCAGATGCTGCCAGCAGGGAATGCCGAAATCGGCGAGCAAGGCGGCAGTTTCACATAGCGGTAGGCCGACCACAGCCGAATAGCTGCCACGCATGCCACTGACAAACACGGCGCCAAGGCCCTGGATAGCGTAGCCACCGGCTTTGTCCTGCGGCTCGCCGCTGGCCCAATAGGTCTGGGCTTCGACGCTGGAGATCGGGCGAAACTGCACAGTACTGGCGATTAGCTGTACCTCGCTACGCTGGCCACTGGCCAGGGCGACGGAAGTCAGCACCTGGTGTTCACGGCCGGACAGCAATTGCAGCATGGCCAGGGCATCGGCCTGGTCGACTGGCTTGCCGAGAATCTGGCCGTCGACCACCACGGCGGTGTCGGCGCCCAATACGACGGCAGCGGAGGAATCGGCCAGCGTGGCCAAACCCGCGCGGGCTTTGGCCAGGGCCAGACGTTGCACGTAGGCCTCGGCGGTTTCGCCGGGCAGTACGCTTTCGTCGATGGGGGCAGCAAGAATGGAAAAGGCCACGCCAATCTGCGTCAGCAGTTCGCGCCGGCGTGGAGACCCGGAGGCCAGGTAAAGCGCGGCCATGCAGACCTCTCCCTGTCGAGCAGTGCTAGAGCAGGAAACGGCCTGCTCTGCTTAGTTGACGTTCAAACGCTTCTGGATACCGCGCAAAGCCACCGAGACCCAGGGCCAGAGCAAGGCGCTGACCAGGGCGGGCAGCACAAAGGCCAGGGTTGGCGGGCGGTTGCCGGTCAACGCATTGAGCCACAGTTGCACCAACTGGGCCAAGCCAAACACCACCAGCAGCACCAGGCTTTGTTGCCACATGGGGAACATACGCAGGCGTTGGTGCAGGTTAAGCACCAGGAAGGTGATCAGGGTCAGGATCAGCGCGTTCTGCCCCAGCAGCGTGCCATACAGCACATCCACCCCCAGGCCCAGCAGCCAGGCGCTGGTCATACCCACGCGATGCGGCAGCGCCAGCACCCAGTAGGTCAGAATCAAGGCTGGCCACAGCGGGCGACCGACTTCCATAAAGTCGGGCAAGGGCGCCACGCTCAGCAGCAGCGACAGGGCCAGGCTAAACCAGATAACCCAGCCATTACGCGGGCGTTGACCGATCATCGACGCTCTCCCTGGGTGGCTGGCTTGGCGGGCGCGGCGGCTGGTTTGGCCGGCGCGGCTGGCGCGGCTGGCGCAGGTGTAGCGGCGGGAGCAGCAGGTGCAGGCGCCGGGGCAGGCGTATTGCCCTGCAACGCTTCGGCGGCTTTTTCCTCGGCCTGGCGATCAACCTTTTCCTGGGCTTCGGCCGAGTCGGTGGCGCGCTGCTCCGGGGTGCGGGTATCGGTAAATACCAGCAGCACATAACGGCTGCGGTTGAGTGCGGCGGTCGGTACGGCGCGGACAATGGCAAACGGCTGGCCAGAGTCATGCACTACTTCCTTGACCACCGCCACCGGGTAACCGGCTGGAAAGCGCTGACCAAGGCCGGAGCTAACCAACAGATCGCCTTCTTTAATATCTGCCGTATCGGCCACATGACGCAGCTCCAGGCGCTCCGGGTTGCCGGTGCCGCTGGCAATGGCGCGCAAACCGTTGCGGTTTACCTGCACGGGAATGCTGTGGGTGATATCAGTGAGCAGCAGCACGCGCGAGGTATAGGGCATCACTTCGACCACCTGGCCCATCAGGCCGCGTGCATCGAGTACCGGCTGGCCGAGGAACACGCCGTCCTTGCCGCCTTTATCAATCAGGATGCGGTGGGTAAAGGGGTTGGGGTCGACGCCAATCAGCTCGCCCACCAGAACCTTTTCATCCACCAGCGACGAGGAGTTGAGCAATTCGCGCAGGCGCACGTTCTGCTCGGTCAGGGCGGCCAGCTTTTGCAGACGACGCTGCATCAACAGGGCTTCGGCCTTGAGCTTTTCATTTTCGCCTAGCAGTTCGCTGCGACTGGTGAATTGCTGGGTGGCGCCATCCCACAAGCGCACAGGGAAGTCGGCCAGCCAATAGAACGGCGTCAGCACCAGGCCAAGCTGGCTGCGCATGGGTTTGAGGGATTCGAAGCGGGCATCGACCACCATCAACGTGGCCGACAGCACCGCCAGCACCAGCAGGCGTACCCCGAGCGACGGGCCCTTGGCAAAGAGCGGCTTAATGGCGAACTGCTCCAACGCTGAATTGAGTGTGCATAGGATCTGGGCCTGAGTGCAGGAGGGCCAAGTGTAACGGCACTGGCCACCTTAAATGCAATGAGCCCACCGGAGTGGGCCCAACATTGCATGGCGCTCCAGACCCTGTGAAAACTACTGCGCTCGGTTTGGCGGCGTTAAAAACAGTTTCACAATGCTCATTGGCTACAGCCAACTCCGCTTGTTCACCTGTTTTTGCCTTGCCCAACCGTCGCTCGCTACGTTTTCACAGGGTCTGAACAAATTATTCGGAAGACAGCAGATCCATGGTGTGGCGATCCATCATTTCCAGCGCTTTACCGCCACCGCGAGCCACGCAGGTCAGCGGGTCTTCGGCGACGATTACCGGCAGGCCGGTTTCCTGGGCCAGCAGCTTGTCGAGGTCGCGCAGCAGAGCGCCACCACCGGTCAGTACCAGGCCGCGCTCGGCGATATCGGACGCCAACTCGGGCGGCGATTGCTCCAGGGCGCTTTTCACCGCTTGCACGATGGTGGCCAGCGACTCTTGCAGCGCTTCGAGCACTTCGTTGGAATTCAGGGTAAAGCTGCGCGGTACGCCTTCAGCCAGGTTACGGCCACGTACGTCCACTTCGCGCAGTTCGCCACCGGCGTAGGCGGTGCCGATTTCCTGCTTGATGCGCTCAGCGGTGGATTCACCGATCAGGCTGCCGTAGTTACGGCGCACGTAGGTGATGATGGCTTCGTCGAAACGGTCGCCACCAACCCGTACGGATTCGGCGTACACCACACCGTTCAGGGAGATCAGGGCGATTTCAGTGGTACCACCACCGATGTCCACCACCATGGAACCGCGGGCTTCCTCAACCGGCAGGCCGGCACCGATGGCTGCGGCCATGGGCTCTTCAATCAGGAACACTTCACGGGCACCGGCGCCGAGGGCCGATTCACGAATGGCGCGGCGTTCTACCTGGGTGGACTTGCAAGGTACACAGATCAGCACACGGGGGCTGGGCTGCAGAAAGCTGTTTTCGTGCACTTTATTGATGAAGTACTGCAGCATTTTTTCGCAGACGCTGAAGTCGGCGATCACGCCGTCTTTCATTGGGCGGATGGCTGCAATGTTGCCAGGGGTACGACCCAGCATGCGTTTGGCTTCGGTGCCGACGGCGACAACGCTTTTCTGGTTGCCGTGGGTGCGGATGGCGACCACGGACGGCTCGTTCAGCACGATGCCGCGCTCACGAACATAAATCAGGGTATTGGCAGTGCCCAGGTCGATCGACAGATCGCTGGAAAACATGCCACGCAGTTTCTTAAACATGGGATAGGGACCCTAGGCAACGCGTGGGTAAAAAAGTGGCGCAAACTCTAACAACGACGGGGATTTTGGGCAAGGCGCCAATATGTTAAATTGCCGCCTTTTCCCGGCATTGGCGCCCAGTTAGCGGCTTATGACCGCGCGGCGATCTTATCCGTTCCGTAGCACATGCCCTGCACACTTCCACTCGCCTCCCACAGGCCGTTCCATTAATTGGAGAACACCCAATGGCGCTTGAACGCTCCGAGGTGGAGAAAATCGCTCATCTGGCCCGTCTGGGTCTGAACGAAGCCGATATCCCCCGCACCACCGACACACTCAATAACATTCTTGGCCTGATCGACCTGATGCAAGCGGTGGACACCACCGGCATCGAACCCCTGGCCCACCCGCTGGAAGCCACCCAGCGGCTGCGCGAAGACACTGTCACCGAGCAGAATCAGCGCGACGCTTACCAAGCCATCGCCCCGGCCGTACAAGACGGCCTGTATCTGGTTCCCAAGGTTATTGAGTAAGGACGTGGACATGCACCAATTGACCCTGGCCGAGATTGCCCAAGGCCTCGCCGCCAAGAAGTTCTCTTCCGTCGAGCTGACCCAGAGCCTGCTGGCGCGTATCGCCCAGCTCGACCCGCAGCTCAACAGCTTTATTACCGTGACCGCCGACAGCGCCCTGCAGCAGGCCCAGGCCGCCGACTCCCGTCGTGCCGCCGGTGAAACCGGCGCCCTGCTGGGCGCCCCGCTGGCGCACAAGGATTTGTTCTGCACCCAGGGCATCCGCACCAGCTGCGGTTCGAAAATGCTCGATAACTTCACCGCCCCCTACGACGCCACTGTGGTCGCCAAGCTCGCCGCCGCCGGCGCCGTCAGCCTGGGCAAGACCAACATGGACGAATTCGCCATGGGTTCGGCCAACGAGTCGAGCCACTACGGCGCGGTAAAAAACCCGTGGAGCCTGGAACACGTTCCGGGCGGTTCGTCCGGCGGTTCTGCTGCAGCTGTGGCCGCACGTCTGTTGCCAGCGGCAACCGGCACCGACACCGGCGGCTCGATTCGCCAGCCTGCGGCGCTGACCAACCTCACCGGCCTCAAGCCCACCTACGGCCGGGTATCGCGCTGGGGCATGATTGCGTACGCCTCGAGCCTCGACCAGGGCGGCCCGCTGGCGCGTACCGCCGAAGACTGCGCCCTGCTGCTGCAAGGCATGGCCGGCTTCGATGCCAAGGACTCCACCAGCGTCGACGAGCCGGTGCCGGACTACTCCGCCACCCTGAACGACTCGATCAAGGGCCTGCGTATTGGCTTGCCGAAGGAATACTTCAGCGCCGGCCTCGACCCGCGCATTGCCGAGCTGATCCAGGCCAGCGTCAAGGAGCTGGAAAAGCTCGGCGCGGTGGTCAAGGAAATCAGCCTGCCGAACATGCAGCACGCGATTCCGGCGTACTACGTCAT
>JBCECW010000273.1:0-5889 GCA_039207785.1 Pseudomonas sp.
AAATCCTTCTGACGCTGCACGATGGCCTCGGCCGAGGCGCCCGGCTTGGGTGGCGAAATCAGTTTGCGAAACACACCCAAGGCCGGCGGCGGCAAGAGCGGTTGGTTGGTGGAAGAAAACAGAATGGTCAGCGCCCGCACCCGTTCGGGATACAGGGCGGCAAATACCTGGGTGATCATGCCGCCCATGGACGCACCGACGATATGGGCGCTGGGAATCTGCAGATGGTCCAGCAGCTGCGCCACATCGCCGGCCATATCTTCCAAGGTGTAAGGCGCCGGCGAACGCAGCCCGAGTTGGGCGCGTAGCAGCAGTTTCCATAGCGGCGTTTCAAAGGGCTTGTTGATTCGGCCCGACATGCCGGAATCGCGGTTATCAAAACGAATAACGCGAAAGCCGCGCTCCACCAGGCTGTGGCAGAAGTCATCAGGCCACAGCACCATCTGCGCGCCCAGGCCCATGATCAATAGCAGCGGCGGCGCGCTGATATCGCCCCAGTCCTCATACACCAGATCGACGTCTTTGCAGTGGGCGGTACCGTTACGCATGCTGAGTTCCTGCAACGAAAGCCCGACTGTACCCCACGCAAATCCCTTGGTGCACTTACGGCGTGCCACGGGCACTATGACCACTCCTTACTCACCCCCAACAACCCGAGGTTAGCCATGGCCAAAATGACCCTCGCCTATGCATGCGCGCGGCTGAAAAAATACTTCGACCCCGTGGGTTTTGCCGCCGAGCTTGAGTCTGAAACAGCACTCACCGCGCGCCTGTTCGACGTCAAAACCGGCGAAGATCTGGCCGTGGTCGCCGGCCTGCCCTGGAGCGACGCCAGCACCGAGGCCGAGTTGGTCGACATTATCGAAGCGCTGGAAGAAGAGCTTGAGCTACAGGAATTCGTGCATACGCCCCTGGCCGCAAACGACGATTAATGCAGGGTGGGAACGCGCTCTTTGAATAGCGCGTGCGCCTGGTAGGCCAACTGATCGAGCAACTGGTCGCGCGCCAGCTCCGCGTCGCCCATGGCCGCCTCGCCATACTGCTTTACCAGGTAGGCGTGAATCTGCCGCACTTCCTTGCCCTGGAAAATCGGCGCCAAATCCTGCACCGCCACCCGGCCAGCCGAGCGCTGTGCGCGGTTGCTCAACACCACCTGCGGCCCGCGCGCCGCCAGCACCTTGAAACCCAAGGCTTCGAACGTCGGCACCTGCACAGCGGTGCAGGCCAGTTCGGCATGGGCACGGCGGGCAAGCATCTGCGCCAGCAAGGCACGGCCAATGCCCTGGCGCCGGTGGCTGGCCAGCACGGCCATATAGGCCAGGGTGCACGCCTCAAGGTCATCTTCGCTGGGCAGGTACAGGGCAAAGCCCAGCACGCGCGATGGGTCTTCGTCATCCAGCGCCAGCACCAGGCGTGCGCTGCTGGCCGTCTCGGTGGCCATGGCCTGCAGGTACAGGTGCACCTCGTAACCGATCACGTACTGGTACAGCTGGTACAGCGGATTGCTGGGCGTGAGGGGCACCGGGCTGATAGCGCTGAAGTAATCCACCACCATCTGCAGCACCTGGCTTTTCAGGGACTCGGGCGGCGGTGTATCCAGGTGAACAAGGGTAAACATCGGCAGGCGGCTCCACGGCAAAACGCCGATCGGCAAACCGGCGCGGACGCCATTGTAGCGTTCCTCGCCTGGCAACAATAAACCCGGCAATTTGCCCTGCGGGCGCCTCCCGTAAAGCACGCCAACAGGCTACGCTCCCCCTCCAATGGATTTAGCCCGTCGGGAGCAGTGAACGTGGACAGGTTTCAGGAAATGAAAGTGCTGCTGGCCGTGGCCGACGCCGAAAGTTTTGCCGGCGGCGCCAAGCGCCTCGGTATGTCGCCGCCCAGCGTCACGCGGGTGATCGCCGGCCTGGAAACGCGCCTGGGCACCCTGCTGTTGGCGCGCAGCACCCGCAGCCTGCGGCTGACCGAAGCCGGCCGGCGTTATGTGGAAGACTGCAAACGCATTCTGCTCGACCTCGAGGAAGCCGAAGAACTGGCCACCGGCAGCAGTATCCGGCCACGGGGCAATCTCACCGTCACGGCGCCGGTGATGTTCGGCGAGCTGTACCTGATCCCGCTGATCACCGAATACCTGGCCGATCACCCGGAAGTGGCGATCAATGCCCTGCTGGTCGACCGCCTGGTGAATATGCTCGATGAAGGCGTGGAGGTGGCGGTGCGCATCGGCCCGTTGCGCGACAGCAGTTTGCATGCCGTCTACGTAGGCGAAATTCGCCCCGTGGTATGCGCGGCGCCGGCGTTTTTGGATCGCGTCGGCCGCCCCGCTACGCCAAACGATGTACTGGACGCCCCCATCGTGATGTCTTCGGCCAGCAACCTGCTCACCGACTGGCATTTTAATCTGGGCAAAGAAACCCTCGTCCTGCATCCGCAACCGCGTTTGCTGGTCAGCTCCAACCAAGCCGCGATCAATGCCGCCGTGCTGGGCTGGGGCTATACCCGCGTGCTGTCCTATCAGGTGGCCGACCGGGTCGCCAAGGGTGAACTGGAATTGGTGCTCAGCGCCTTTGCCACGCCGGCGCTGCCCGTGCACGTGTTGTATGGCGGCGGCCCACGGGTGCCGGCCAAGGTGCGCACCTTTGTCGATTTTTGTGCCAGCCGGCTCCAGGTTCACCCCGGTCTGCACCTGGCGGCGCAGGCATGAGCCGCTTTCGTCAGATGCAGGCCTTCGAAGCCGTGGTGCAGGCCGGCAGTTTGGCCGGCGCAGCGCGGCAACTGGAACTGTCGCAGGCCACGCTGATGCGCACCATGGGCGCCCTGGAAGAACGCCTGCACACCACCCTGCTGCTGCGCGGCCCGCGAGGGGTTGAGCTAAGCCCGGCGGGCGAACAATTTGCCCTGAGCTGCGCGCAGATACTTGAGCAAACCGCCGAAGCCGAACGCTCGGCCGCCGGCGTGCATACCCAGCCGGCCGGGCAGCTGACGGTGTCGCTGCCGCTGTTGATGGACTATCAGGTGTTTACCCCGATTGCCCTGGCCTACCTGCAAGCCTTTACCGATGTGCAGCTAAGCACCCGCGCCAGCGACGGCATGCCGCGTCTGTTGGAAGACGGCATCGACGTCGCGTTGGTGATCGGCCAGTTGCCCAACTCATCCGGCTTCGCCATGCCGGTCGGCACCGTGCGTCCCATCATCTGCGCATCGCCGGACTACTTGGCGGCCTGGGGCCGACCGCAAACGCCAGAAGACTTGAAAGACCACCGCACCATCTTCACCCGCTCGCCCGGCTACGAAGGCGAATGGCGTTTTACCTGCGAGCGCAATGCGCGCCTGATCAAACCCACGCCGATCCTCACCTGCTCCACCCAACGTGGCGCCATCCATGCGGCCACCCGTGGGTTGGGGCTAGTTCGCTGCATGAGTTATGAAGCCCACCATGAGTTGCAAAACGGTTCGCTGGTACCGGTGCTCGGCGCCTTCGCAGGTGACGGTCTGCCGGCGCAATTGATCTACCGCGACGGCCGCCGTGCTGGCGCCCGCGTGCGCAGTTTTATCGACTTCGCCACGCCGCTGTTAAGGGCTCACCCCGCGTTTGTCGGCTGAAAACTGAGACCACTCTTTCAGAAAACGAAATTATGGATTGCGCAGTGTGGCGATTCTGCTAAGCCGTTTAGTGGCGCAGCATTCAATCACCGCGCAACGCCACACCCTGAATCGACGTAGCGCTGACTTTCCCAACCCAACTTACGGAGTCACGAACATGTCCCAGCCAGCCATCAAACTCTACCGTCACCCACTGTCCGGCCACTCGCATCGCGTTGAACTGCTGCTGTCGCTGCTGCAACTGCCGACCGAACTGGTGTTTGTCGACCTCGCCAACGGCGCGCACAAAAAACCCGAGTACCTGGCCATCAACGCCTTCGGCCAAGTGCCGGTAATCGACGACAACGGCAACGTGCTGGCCGATTCCAACGGCATTCTGGTGTACCTGGCCAAAACCTACGGCAAGGGCAAATGGATCTCCGAAGACCCGCAAGTCGCCGCCCGTATCCAGCGCTGGTTGTCGGTTGCCGCCGGGCAAGTGGCCTACGGCCCCGCTTCGGCCCGGTTGATCACCGTATTCGGCGCCAAGTTGAATGCCGAGGACGTGATCGCCCGCTCCCACGCCCTGTTCAAAGTGATGGAAGTGGAACTGGCCGACTCGCCGTTCCTGGCCGGCAACGAACCCACCATCGCCGACGTGTCGAACTACACCTATATCGCCCATGCACCGGAAGGCAATGTGTCGCTGGAGGCTTACCCGAATGTGCGGGCCTGGCTGAAACGCGTTGAGGCGCTGCCAGGTTTTGTACCGATGCAAGCCACCGCAGTAGGCCTGAGCGCCGCGTAAACCCACCCTACCCGACTGAGAAAGCTGCCGGACCGTCCGGCAGCTGCGATTAAGAGGAGCACCGCCATGGAAAGCCTGCCCAAGCATCGCCAGTCGCCCTGGCACACCGGTGAACGTCAGCTGCAGGCAATCTTCAATGCCTCCGCGCGGATGGAAACCCTCGGCCAGAAAGTGATCCGCCCCTATATGCCCGACCAGCATCGCGAGTTCTACCAGCAGTTGCCGTTTATGCTGGTGGGCGCCGTCGATGAACAGAACCGCCCCTGGGCAACTTTTCTTGAAGGCCCGGAAGGTTTTGTCACCTCCCCGGACCCCGAACACCTGCACCTGGCCAGCCATGCCGCCAGCCAAGACCCGGCACTCCCCGGCCTGCAAGCCGGCAAGGCCATCGGCCTGCTGGGCATCGAGCTGCACACCCGCCGGCGCAACCGTATCAACGGCATCATCCAGCAAGCCGATAACGGCGGGCTGACCGTGGCCGTCGAACACTCCTATGGCAACTGCCCGAAATATATCCAGGAGCGCGTCTACACCCGCGTGCCGCAGTGGCAAGACAGCGGCAACCGCGAAGACTTCAGCGCCCTGAACGAACGCACTACCGCCATGATCCGCGCGGCGGACACCTTTTTTATCGCCAGCTTTTTCGACCACGAAGACGGCAGTCGCTCCGTGGACGCCTCGCACCGTGGCGGGCGCAGCGGCTTTGTCAAAGTGGAAGGCAACCTGCTGACCATCCCCGACTACGCCGGCAATATGTTTTTCAACACCCTGGGCAACCTGCAAGCCAATCCGGTGGCAGGGTTGCTATTTGTCGACTTTCGCAACGGCGACATGTTGCAACTCACTGGGCGTGCCGAGCTGATTCTTGACGGCCCACGGGTACGCGCCTTCGAAGGCGCCGAGCGGCTATGGACCGTCGAGGTCGAGCAGGTGGTGCTGCGCCAGGCCGCGTTGTCGATTCGCTGGACCTTTAACGAATTCGCCCCCACCAGCCTGGCGACCGGCACCTGGGAAGCCGCCGATAAAACCCTGCGCGAGCAAGAACAACGCCGCCAGTGGCACCAATGGAAAGTGGTGCGCCTGGAGCAGGAAAGCCGCGATATCCGCTCCTTCTACCTGCAACCACAAGACGATGCCGTGGTGAGTTTCAGCCCTGGCCAGCACATTCCCATGCGCCTGCAAACCGGCGATGGCGACACGGCGCTGATCCGCACCTATAGCGTGTCCAGCGCGCCGTCGGATGGCCATATTCGGATCAGCGTCAAAGCCCAAGGGCCTGGCTCTAACCATCTGCACACCAAGGTGCAGGTCGGCGATCTGCTGGAAGTGCGCGCGCCCATGGGCAGTTTTACCCTGGCCGACGACACCGAACGCCCGGTGGTGCTGATTGGTGCTGGCGTCGGTATTACCCCGATGGTGTCCATGCTGCGCGAGTTGGTGGCACAGAACATCCAGCAGCAGAAAACCCGGGCCGTGCACCTGTTCCAAAGTGGCCG